>NZ_JACCQA010000013.1:0-209550 GCF_015712215.1 Burkholderia sp. 9779_493 | reverse complement strand
CATCCCCAGGGAGAACCTTCATGATCGGTTACACGTTCGGCTTCAGCAGCGTCCTGGTCGTCTTCGTCGTGGTCCTCGTCGCATCGTCGATCCGCATCTTTCGCGAGTACGAACGCGGTGTCGTGTTCATGCTCGGCCGGTTCTGGAAAGTGAAGGGGCCGGGGCTCGTGCTGATCATCCCGATCGTCCAGCAGGTCGTGCGGATCGACCTGCGCACCGTCGTGTTCGACGTACCGGCGCAGGACGTGATCACGCGCGACAACGTGTCGGTGAAGGTCAATGCGGTCGTGTATTTCCGCGTCGTCGATCCGGAGAAGGCCGTGATCCAGGTCGCGCGCTTCTTCGAGGCGACCAGCCAGCTCGCGCAGACGACGCTGCGCGCGGTGCTCGGCAAGCACGAACTCGACGCGCTGCTCGCCGAGCGCGAGCAATTGAACGCGGACATCCAGAAGACGCTCGACGCGCAGACCGATGCGTGGGGGATCAAGGTGTCGACGGTCGAGATCAAGCACGTCGACCTGAACGAGACGATGATCCGCGCGATCGCGCGGCAGGCCGAAGCCGAACGCGAACGGCGCGCGAAGGTGATTCATGCGGAAGGCGAGCTTCAGGCGTCGGAGAAGCTGCTGCAGGCCGCGCAGCGGCTCGCGCTGCAGCCGCAGGCGATGCAGTTGCGCTACCTGCAGACGCTGACGACGATCGCGGCGGACAAGAATTCGACGATCGTGTTTCCGTTGCCGGTCGATCTGCTGGGGGCGTTGCTGGATCGGCTGGGCCCGCCGCGCGAGCGTTGAGACGCGCATGCGCCGGCCGCACGACGCCGCGGGCCGATGCCGATGGGCGCGGGAGCCGCGGCGGCCAGCGCCCGGCGGCCCAGCGGCCCGCCCGCGTCAGGCCAGCAGCTTGCGCTCGGCCTTGCCGTACTTGATCGACTTCTCGTCCGGGATCATCAGGCCCGTGTGCTCGTCGCGGCCCTGAAGCAGGAAGCGCGCGTCCGGGTTGCCGATCTGCTCTGCCGCGAGCTTGCTGTCCGCGCCGATCTCGCCCTTCTTCATCCGGTTGACGATCACGCCGGCCGCGGTGTCCTTGAAATCGCGCAGCATCCACGCGTCGCCATCGCTGTCGCCGAACACCAGCAGCGGACCGTAGCCCTTCTTCGACGCGAGCACGTTGCGGATGCCCACCGTCTTGCCGGGCCCCCAGTTGAAATGCCAGCCGGCCGGATAGGTGCTCGTGTACTTGCCGTCCTGCATATCGAGACGCAAGCCGATCACGTTCTCGGGCGGCACGCCATAGCCATAGTTCGGATTGCCGGCGAACACGCGCACGACGTCGTCGAGCGACGCGGTGCTCACGTACACGTCGATGCCGTTCGCCCGCAGCGTGTGCATCACCGCGCGGATTTCCTCGTGAATGCGGATGCCGTGGAAATGCGTATCGGCCACCACGCCGGCCTTGCCCGGCAGCGTCTTCGGGCTTTCGTAGCGGACCTTGCGCAGCGCGTCGCCGATCCCGTAGTTGTTCGACGCTTGCGCCATCGCCTGCAGCTCGGCGGTCGTCATGTTCTGGTAGAAGTAGATGATCCACTTGTAGCCGACTTCGAGCGGATGCGTGTCGCAGATCGCGTCGTACATGAAGTACAGCTTCGCGCGGAAATCCTTGAACTGATCGGTCTCGCGAATCTCGTCGAGGCTCTTGTCGCCGCCGAGGCCCTGGTAGTTCGCATGGAGCCAGCGGTAGTCGGATTCGACGTCGGCCGCGAGGTCCTCCATCGTCACCGGCTTGCCGTCGACGGTCGTGTAGTCCTTCATGAACGCGCCCTTCGGCACGTCCTTCCACATCACGGCAACGAATTCGTCCGGCGTCAGCTTGTACTGCAGATGGTTGATCTGGTACATCAGCAACGCCTCTTCGCAGTCGTTCATGATGCACGTGTTGTCCCAGTCGAACACCGCGTACGGGCGGCGCTTTCCGTCGTAGCGGGCGCTCGCGACGCCATGCTGGTCGAGCACCGCCTGCAGGCGCGCGGCGTTGAACGGCGACCAGCGGCCGGGGTCCAGCGCGTCCGGCGCGGTGGCGCTCTTCGCGCCGGCGAGGCCGGCCTTGAGCATCAGCGGCGTCGCAGCGGTCGCCGCGGCAAGGGTGTTCATGAACTGGCGGCGTTGCATGGTCTCTCCGTTGATATGCCGAATCGGCCTCGGTCGCGGCCCCGCGCGACGCGCGACACACCGGCCTCGCGAAGCCGCAAAGGCTTCGAATCGGGGCGGATGATGTGACGAAATTATTTCGGCAATTTGACAGCGTCCCGCCGCGACACGACGGCGAGTTGATCCGGCGCGACATGCCGGACCGTGCGGAAGCCTTGCATGGGGTGCCCCGACCGGTTTCCCCGTTCGGCAAGCATGAACAAGCAACGGCCATCCGGCCCCGCTCGCCGGAAATCTAGAGCTTCCCCTCCATTTCGGCCTTTCATTAGGAGAAGCCCTCATCTCCGGGGGGCTGGCGCGCGACGTCGAACCGGCTATGATCATTACATTATTCAATGACACATTAAATGCTGACTGAATAAACCGTGCGGCGATGGACGCCGGCGGATGCATTCCGGATCAGCACCCCAGCCTTGCCCAGGACCCGCGTTGCGCCGAGACGCAAACGCGGGCCGACACATGGAGACGCATCATGGCCGACCACCATCCGCTGCCGGAAGTCCACCTCGACGAGCTGCCGCAATTCCGCGCGGTCCAGCAACTGGCGTACCGCTGCGTCGAAACCGTCAGCGCGATGCTCTACCCCGGCATCACCGAGAAGGAAGCCGCGCGCCTCCTGACCGAATGGCTGCAGGACAACGGCGTGCACGACTGGCTGCACAAGCCGTTCGCGTGGTTCGGCGACCGCACCGCGTTCGAAGGCTTCTCGGGCCTCAAGCACATGGGCGGCTTCAATCTCGCGTTCTTTCCGAGCAACCGGCAACTCGAAACCGACATGCCGGTGATCCTCGACGTCGCACCGGTGCTCGACGGCATCGTCGCCGACGTCGGCTACGCGCACTGCCTGGGCCACAACCCGATCCTCGAGCAGTTGCAGGACGACCTGATGGACCATCGCGACATGATCGTGCGGCTCGTGAAGGAGCGCCGGTCGATGGCGGAAGTCGCGCAGGAAGTCGACGCGCTGTGCCGCCGCCAGGGCGTCGAGCCGCGCCACAAGGCCTATCCGTTCAAGGTGCTCGCGCATCGCGTCGCGAAGATCCACAAGCTGTCGAAGCCGCGCTTCGTCGCGCGCTTCGGGCTGAACGCGACGCGCAACCTGCTGCTCGACCAGGGCCGCGCGGCGAAGCAGCAAGGCTGGTCGCCGCTGTGGTCGATCGACCGCCGCTCCGAGCATGCGCCCGTGCCGGGCCTGTGGGCCGTCGAGCCGCATCTCGGCTTCGCCGGCGTCGGCGCGAAATTCGAGGAACTGCTGGTGATCACCGACGACGACGCGTACTGGCTCGACGAGGACCTGCCGCACGTGCGCCGCTGGCAGCGCCGCCAGGCCGAACGCGCGCAGGCGGCGTCGACCGTGCCGGCCGCCGCCTGACGCGCCCCTTCCTCACGACTCCCTGAACGACGGACTCACGATGCAGCCTCTTTCCGACGAAGCGCCGCTGGCCCTGTTCGAATCGGTTCACAACGAAACGGCGGTCGCCTCCGGCGACCTGACGCTCGCGGTCCGGACCTGGGGCGACCCGGCCCGCTCGCCGGTCGTGCTGGTGCACGGCTATCCCGACGACAGCAGCGTCTGGCAGCACGTCGCGCCGCTGCTCGCGCGCCGGCACTACGTGATCGCGTACGACGTGCGCGGCGCGGGCCTGTCCGGCGTGCCGACGCGCACGGCCGACTACCATCTCGCGAAGCTGACCGACGATTTCGTCGCGGTGATCGATGCGCTCTGCCCCGGCCGCGCCGTGCACCTCGTCGCACACGACTGGGGCTCGATCCAGGGCTGGGAATTCGTCACCGATCCGCGCCTGGCCGGTCGCATCGCGTCGTACACGTCGTGCTCGGGGCCGTGCCTCGACCACGTCGGCTTCTGGCTGCGCGAACGCGTGCTGCGGCCGACGTCCGCGTCGCTCGCCAAGCTCGGCGGCCAGCTCATGCGCTCGTGGTACGTGTACCTGTTCCACCTGCCGTTCCTCCCCGAACTCGGCTGGCGGCTGTGGCTCGGCCGCGCGTGGCCGGGCCTGCTGCGCCGGCTCGAGAAAACGCCCGCCGCGCCGCGCCCGACGCAGGCCGACGACGGCGCGCGCGGCGTGCGCCTGTATCGCGCGAACTTCATCCGCTGCCTGTTCGCGCCGCGCGAACGCTACGCACACGCACCGGTGCAGACGATCGTGCCGCTCGGCGACAAGTACGTGAGCCCCGCGCTGTCCGAAAACCTGTCGCGCTGGGTGCCGCAGTACTACCGCCGCGAAGTCGCGGCCGGTCACTGGCTGCCGCTCGCCGATCCCGCGCGCTTCGCGGATCTCGCCGGGCAATTGATCGACGCGGTCGAATCCGGCAACGAACCGCCCGCGCTCGCGAACGCGCGCCGCCGCGCCACCAGCGGGCGCTTCAGCGGCAAGGTCGCGGTCGTCACCGGCGCGGGTAGCGGCATCGGCCGCTGCGCGGCGCTGGCCTTCGCACGCGAGGGCGCGACCGTCGTCGCATGCGACATCGATCTCGCGAGCGCCGAGCGCACCGCGCTGCTGATCGGGCTGACCGGCGCGCAGGCCCACGCGAAACGCGTCGACGTCGGGTCCGCCGACGAGATGGAAGCGCTCGCGGCATGGGTCGGCAGCGAACTCGGCGGCGCGGACGTCGTGATCAACAACGCGGGCATCGGCATGGCCGGCGGCATCCTCGACACGAGCGCGCGGCACTGGGAGCGGATCCTGCACGTGAACCTGTGGGGCGTGATCCACGGCTCGCGGCTGTTCGCGCAGCAGATGGCCGCGCGCGGCACCGGCGGGCATATCGTCAATACCGCATCGGCAGCCGCATTCGGCCCGTCGCGGGACCTGCCCGCCTATGCGACGACCAAGGCCGCGGTGCTGATGCTCAGCGAATGCATGCGCGCGGAACTCGCGGAGAAAGGCATCGGCGTGACGGCCGTGTGCCCCGGTTTCGCGGAGACGGGAATCATGGCGTCGACGCACTATGCGGGCGCCAACGCGCAGGACGAAGCGCGGCTGCGCAAGCGCGCGACGAAGCTGTACCAGATGCGCGGCCTGAAACCGGAAACCGTCGCGCAGGCGATGGTCGACGGCGTGCTGCGCAACCGCCCCGTCGTCGCGGTCGGCGGCGAAGCGCACGCGCTGCGCTGCGTCGGCCGCTTCATGCCGTGGCTCGGCCGGAGGATCGCCCGCGTCAGCATGGCATCGCATTGACGGCGCACGACGCCGCACAGGGAGACAACATGACCGATACCGCCGACTATCACAAGATCAAGGCCCGGCACGTGAAGTTCGACTTCAGCGACACGCCGGTCACCTGGGTGCCGAACGATCCGGGCAGCACGCACATCATCAACACGCTGAACCTGCTGTTCCCGGAAGGCGAGCTGTGGTTCTGCCGCGTGTACAACAAGGCGCTGCCGCTGATCACCGATGCACGCCTGCGCGACGAAGCCGAAGGCTTCCTGCGGCAGGAAGCCGTGCATTCGCGCTCGCACGGCGGCGTGCTGAAGCACTACTACGACCGCCACGGCATCGACACGAAGCCGTTCACGCAGAAGCTCAACCGTTTGTTCACGCGCGTGCTGGGCGAAGCCCCGTTCGGGCTGAAGATCGGCCATACGCGCTTCTGGCTGCGGCAGCAACTGGCCGTGATCGCGTCGCTCGAGCATTTCTTCGGCTATCTCGGCAACTGGGTGCTCAACGCGCACGGACTCGACGAAGGCCGCGCCGACCCGACGATGGTCGACCTGCTGCGCTGGCACGGCGCCGAGGAAGTCGAGCACCGCACCGTCGCGTTCGACATCTACCGGCATATGGGCGGCACCTATCCGGAGCGGTGCGTGCACATGGCGTTCGTGATCCTGCTGCTGCTCTACTACATCACGACCGGCGCGAAATTCATGTACCGGCGCGATCCGGACGCCGGCCGCTACCCGGGCTTCGTGCTCGCGTGGTGGCAGGGTTCGCGGCGCGGGCACCTGCCGTCGTTCTGGAAGGTGATCGGCGCGGCGCTGCGCTATTTCAAGCCGGGCTATACGCCGCATCACGAAGGCTCGACCGAGCAGGCGCTCGCGTACCTCGCCCGCTCGCCGGCCGCGCAGGCGGCCGCGCACGGCGGCAACTGGGGCACGACGAAAGGCGCGTGACCGGGTTTTCGGCCGGCCCGGCAGGCGGCGCCCGCCGAAATGCGTACAATCGCGGCTTCATTTCCCGGAGGTGCCGCGATGGCCATGAAGAAAACCGATCTCGAAAAGAACAAGGCGCTCAAACTGACGCACGCGATGAAGCAGTCGAGCTCCGCGCGTTTCGGCAAGGGCGCCGACGAAGCGGCCAAGCTGGACCGCCGCGCGCAGCGCAAGCTCGACCAGGAACAGGGCCTCGTGCCGTTCGCGTGCAAGCTCAACGCCGCGCTCGTCGAACAGCTGAAGGCACGCGCGGCCACGCACCCGGAAGGGATGACGGGCCTGCTGTCGGAACTGCTCGTGAACGGCCTCGCGCAACGCGACGCGTAACCGCCACGTATCTCGAAATTGCTGTTGACACGGCAGCGCGGCCACGACACACTCGTTCGCATGCCTATGCTCAAGCCCGTCGCCATCGCGCATGAAAACCGAGTGAACGCCCATACGCGGCGATCACCGGAGGCGCTTGTGCGTTAGCATCGAAATTCAGTCACGCATGTCACGAGGCCTCGCCGGAAACGGATGAGGCCTTTTTGTTTGGGTGCGCGTCATCCCGCCCGGCTCAACGGATGGAGATGACGATGGACCACGCAAGCCGGCTGGTTGTCTGCCCCGATCGGGGCCGCGCCGATACGATCGCATTGCCGAGCGTCGAGCTGCATTTCATGGTCGCGCCCGGCAAGACGCTCACGTGGCGCGCGCAGCACGACGCCGAGATTCGCGTACACGACGCAACGCTGTGGATCACGCGGCTCGGCAGCATCGACGATTACCGGCTGCGCGCCGGCGACGTGCTGCGCGTACGGCGCGGTGACCGCATCTGGATCGGCACCGGCGACGCCCAGCCCGCCGAAGCGTCGATCGCGACCGTGTACGTGATGCGGCGCGATACGTCGCTGGGGCGGGCGATCGCACGAATGCGCGACATGCTGGGCAGACGAGGTCGAAGAACGCGCGAGTGACGCATCCTGTATCGCCCGCGCATATCCCGAAAATAGTCGTTGACAACGCCGCACGCCGACAACAAAATCGTTCGCATGCCTACGTTCAAGCTCATCGCCATCACGATGCATTGCCCGGTGAACATTCGAAAGAATGGATCACGGGAGGCGCTTGTGCGTTAGCAATCGGGCAGTACCGCATGTCACACAAGGCCTCGCCGGAAACGGATGAGGCCTTTTTGTTCTGGTGCACGTCATCCGTCCGGCTCACTGAATGGAGAAGACGATGGACCAGGCAAGCCCGCTGTTTGAACGCCGCGATCGGCGCCACGCCGGCACGATCGCATTACCGACCGTCGTGATCCGTTTCGCGGTCGCGCCACGCACGACGATGACCTGGCGCGCGCCGCAGGATGCGGAGATCCGCGCGCACGGCGCGGCGCTGTGGATCACGCGGCCGCCGAGCGTCGACGATCACTGGGTGCGGCCCGGCGAGGTGCTGCGTATCGCGCGCGGCGAGCGCATCTGGCTCGGCACCGATGCCGACCGGTCGGCCGAAGCGACGATCACGACCGCGTACGTGCGGCGCGGCGAGCGCGTCAAGCGCATGCTCGCGCAAGTGCAACGTTTGCTCGTCGGGATAGGGAGAAGGAGCGGATGAGCGACGTGCCGTGTCGCACGCGTCACGCGCGCGACACGCGGAGCGGCCGCGACCGGAAACGGGCGCACCCGCGGCGCAACGCGCCGCAGGTGCGCATCGAAGGACGCGGCACGCCGGTGCATGCCGCGAGCGATCGCGCGCCGTGCGCAGCGACGGGATGCAGCAGAGGCATCAGGTGCTGGCGGCGAGACGCGGGCCCGTGCTTCGTGGAGTGGAATCGAGGTCGGGACGTTGCGCGGCCTGCGAGGTCACCCACGGATCGATGCCCTGCTTCTGCACCTCTTCGAGGAATGACACACGTGTGCGCCAGTAATCCGCCTGTAATTTCGCATCGATGACGCGCTGTTCGGCTGCGAACAGTTCCATGCGCGCCGTCACGAGCATCGACGCAGCGGTTTTTTCCGGCGTGGGGGCGTGTCGCATCGCCCAGCGGCTGATCCAGTTCAACATGCTGACCTCCGTGATTACGGACGAACCCGCATCGGGCAATCGCAACCGGCCGTGCCTGCCCAAACGCGCAACGGCCTTGACCGCCATTCACCGCCTGGCCTGCACGGACTGCGACTCCCCCGCGTCGGCAATGACCGGCCGGCGTGTGCATGCGCGGTGTATCTATCCTAGAAAGACTTGCCGGTTTACGCGATGGGGTCTTGCAATCTTTTACACAGAAACCACAGTCGCCACCGCATCGCGAAATGACTGTTGCGCACGGGACGGCTTCGGCGCACGATAGCCCGATACCTGCAACGGCCTGGACTGACGAATGGCCGCCGCACGCCGCGGCCGCGCATCCGCATCGGCCGCGCACGCGCGTTCGCGCGCACCGCCGCCTGCACCGCGTTCGTGCAGCATGCGGGCGCTCCGTTTCAGTCGCATGTCATCGCGCACCGGCCGCGTGCGATGCCGCCGGCGTGCCGTTGCGCACGCATCGGCCCGTCTCGCCCGCCTGCCCCGCGCCGCTTCCCGTCGTTTTCACCGCTCCCGCCGTTTCAGCCATTTCTGCCGGCCCGCGCCGCGCGAACCGGTAAAATGCGCGCCTTCGTCGCGCGGGCGGGCTGCCAGACCGTTCGCGCGCAGGCAACCGATCGTGCCCCCAACTATATCGTCCGAGCTATCCACGCTATTACAATCCGCCGATAGCCGGACAATAGTGGCTGGTTACAGTTAGCCGGCCGCGCGCTGCCTTTACAACAATTCGGCACAACAATCAACACGACAACCCGACCGGAGAAACGCCTTCATGGAATCCATCAAGCGGTATTTCGGCTTCGCTGAAGCCGGCACCGACTTCCGCACCGAAATACTCGCGGGCGTCACCACGTTCCTGACGATGGCCTACATCATCTTCGTCAACCCCGCGATCCTCGGCGACGCCGGCATGCCGAAGGAATCCGTGTTCGTCGCGACCTGCCTCGTCGCGGCGTTGGCGTCGATCATCATGGGGCTGTACGCGAACTACCCGATCGCCTGCGCGCCCGGCATGGGCCTGAACGCGTATTTCGCGTACACGGTCGTCAAGGGGATGGGTTTCACGTGGCAGGCGGCGCTCGGCGCGGTGTTCATCTCCGGCTGCCTGTTCCTGCTCGTCACGCTGTTCCGCGTGCGCGAGGCGATCGTCAACGGCATTCCGAAATCGCTGCGGATTTCCATCACCGCCGGCATCGGCCTGTTCCTCGGCATCATCTCGCTGAAGACGTCGGGCGTGATCGTCGGCAACCCGGCCACGCTCGTCACGCTCGGCGACCTGCACAAGCACGAGACGATCCTCGCGATCGTCGGCTTCTTCACGATCGTCACGCTGGACCACCTGCGCGTGCGCGGCGCGATCCTGATCGGCATCATCGGCGTGACGATCCTGTCGTTCTTCTTCGCCGGCAACCAGTTCCACGGCGTGTTCTCCGCGCCGCCGTCGATCGACGCGACGCTGTTCAAGCTCGACATCGGCGCCGCGCTGTCGACCGGCATCATCAACGTGATCCTCGTGTTCTTCCTCGTCGAGCTGTTCGACGCGACGGGCACGCTGATGGGCGTCGCGAATCGCGCGGGCCTGCTCGTCGAAGGCAAGATGAACCGCCTGAACAAGGCGCTGCTCGCCGACAGCACGGCGATCGTCGCGGGCTCGGTGCTCGGCACGTCGTCGACCACCGCGTACATCGAAAGCGCGTCGGGCGTGCAGGCCGGCGGCCGCACCGGCGTGACGGCGATCACCGTCGCGGTGCTGTTCCTCGCGTGCCTGTTCATCGCGCCGCTCGCCGGCGTCGTGCCGGCCTACGCCACGGCGCCCGCGCTGCTGTACGTGTCGTGCCTGATGCTGCGCGAGATGGTCGAGGTGCCGTGGGACGACGCGACGGAAGCCGTGCCGGCCGCGCTGACCGCGCTGCTGATGCCGTTCACGTATTCGATCGCGAACGGTGTCGCGTTCGGCTTCATCGCGTACGGCGGCCTCAAGCTGCTGACGGGCCAGGGCCGCACGGTCAAGCCGATCGTCTGGATCATCGCGGCCGTGTTCCTGTTCCGCTTCTTCTATCTGGGCAGCGAGTAAGCGAAGCGCATCGCCGCGCCGCACGATGCAACGAAAAAACGCCACCTTCGGGTGGCGTTTTCGTTTTCGCACGATTCATCCGCGATCCTGACGAATCGACGCGCACGCCCCTATCGATGGTCGACCATCCCGCCCGGCGCGCATACGAAAATGCCGCCCGGCCCCACCGAACGGCATTGCGTGAAAGGCAACGTCTTCGTGCGCCGCGCTCGGTCGCGCGCGCCGCCGGACGAGCGTCGTGTCGTCAGCGCCAGTTGGCCTCGTAGAAACGCACGTAGCCGCTGCGCAGCGTCACGCACTGCGCGCGCGTTTCCGACAGCAGGCGCCGTGCGGCCGCCTCGATGCGCTCGCGGTGCTGGTCGAATGCGCCGACCATGTCCTCGAAGCGCGGCGACGCCGCACCGAAGTGGTCTTCCAGCGCCTCGGCGGTGATCTGACATTGGACGCGCTCGCCATTGACCAGTGCCGTGAACCCCAGCATCAGGTCACGCCCCGAATACTCAGGCTTCTCGTTCGTGAAATGGATCTGCATGGGCGCCGCCTCGACCGGTAGAAAACGAATGACCGCGTCCGTCGTCCGCTACCGGCCGGACGAAATGTACGCGGGCTCGCCGGCGGAGGCCCCGACCGCGGGGTGTGGCGCGGTCGATGCATGCCGGTTGAATTCCACTTTAGACGGTTTCGCGCGGGACACAAAAATTTCGGTGTGCGTCGTTCCGACGCGCATTTCGTCTGATCTGCGCGGCATCCGGCACCGTTTCAGCAACGGACGTCAGTGCGGATCGGTCGGCCAGATGTTGAGCGCGATCGCGGCGGTCGTGACGCCCACCGCAATCGCGGCCGCCCCGTATCTCACCGCATCGGTCAGATCGAACAGCAATCCGTGGATCGCCACGGCAATGCCGCCCAGCATGATGAAAGTGGCGATGGCCGCCAGCACGACTCTCAGTTCCGCCCGAACCATGATGCGTCTCCCGAACGGATGCATGTCGCGTCGCATGCATGTTGCACTGCGGAACACGGCGCGTGCGTGTTCCATTTCCATCATTGCAGGCGGGCGCTTAAAAGCAAGGGGATTTTGTTCGCGGTCGCGCATCGCACGTGGCGCTTGTATGATGATGCGTACCCGGACGGTCGGCCGTCGCGCCGAATGGTGCACCGCGAGCGGAGCCGCACTCCGCCGCCGATTCCGATCCGGTCGGCCCCGGCGGCCCCGGGAACAGGAGACACATCATGCCGCAACCCTTCGTGCTGCCCGCCACCGCGGGGCGTACCGACCTGCTCGCGCAGGCGCATGCGCGTTCGACCGCGGTCGGCCTGCGCGCGCACGAACGCCCCGATTTCTCGCCGCTGTCGCGCGTCGCGCTGCGCGAACTGCTCGACACGAACCACACGCTGTTCTCGCACGCCCGCCCGGTGATGGAGGACCTCCACGCGCAGATCGCCGAGACGCAAAGCCTCGTGCTGCTGACCGATGCCGACGGCGTGATCCTGCACAGCATCGGCGACGCGGACTTCATCGAGAAAGCGAACCGCGTCGCGTTGTGCAACGGCGTGTCGTGGGCCGAAGGCGCGCGCGGCACCAACGCGATCGGCACCGCGCTCGCGTCGGGCCAGGCCGTGGTCGTGCACGGCTCCGAACATTTCCTGCGCGCGAACCACATCCTCACCTGCGCATGCGCGCCGATCGTCGATCCGTTCGGCCGCACGCTCGGCACGCTGGACGTGAGCGGCGACCCGCGCGGCTCCAGCCCGCATACGCTCGCGCTGGTGCGAATGTCCGCGCAACTGATCGAGAACCACCTGTTCGCGAACCAGTGCGGCGAAGCGCTGCGGCTGCGCTTTCACGCGCACGAGGATTGCGTCGATTCGCTGTTCGCCGGGCTCGTCGCCTTCGGCCCCGACGGCGGGCTGATCGCCGCGAACCGCAGCGCCCAGTTCCAGCTCGGCGCGTCGTTCGACGCACTGCAGCATCAGGCGAGCGACGCGTTGTTCGGCATGCGCTTCGCCCAGCTCGCGCAGCAGGCCGCGCGCGCGCCGGGCGCCACGTTCCGCCTCACGCTGTCGACCGGCGTGCGCGTGCTCGCCCGCTGCGAATTCCCGGAAGCGCAGAAAACGACCGTCGCCGTCACGCCGCCGGCGCCGGCCGCGCGCGTGCGAGCACCGGACCCGGACGCGATCACGTTCGCGACGCTCGACACCGGCGACGCGCGCATGGCCGCCGTACTCGAACGCGTCGCGAAGATCCGCGGGCGCGACCTGCCGCTGCTGATCCTCGGCCAGACGGGCACCGGCAAGGAATGGCTCGCCCGCGCGCTGCACCAGGCGTCGCCGCGCGCGGACGGCCCGTTCGTCGCGGTCAACTGCGCGGCGCTGCCCGATTCGCTGATCGAGGCCGAGCTGTTCGGCTACGAAGACGGCGCGTTCACGGGCGCACGCAAGCGCGGCAGCCCCGGCAAGATCGCGCAGGCCGACGGCGGCACGCTGTTTCTCGATGAAATCGGCGACATGCCGCTCGCGCAGCAGGTGCGGCTGATGCGCGTGCTGCAGGAGCGCGCGGTGATGCCGCTCGGCGGCGCACGCGCGGTGCCGGTCGACGTGCGGGTGGTCTGCGCGACTCACCGCGACCTGCGCGCGATGATCGCGGAAGGCACGTTCCGCGAGGATCTGTTCTACCGGATCAACGGGCTCGCGGTCACGCTGCCGGCGCTTGCCGCCCGCACCGACCTGCCGGCGCTCGTCGAGCGCATCCTCGCGCGGCTCGCGCGCAGCGAGCCGATGCCGCGCCGTCTCGCGGCCGACGTGCTCGATGCGTTCGCGCGCCACCGCTGGCCCGGCAACCTGCGGCAGATGACCAACGTGCTGCGCACGGCCGGCATGCTCGCCGAAGACGAAGCCGAAATCACGCTCGCGCATTTGCCCGACGATTTCTGGCTCGACTGCGACGATGCGCCGGCTGGGCCAGCGGCGGCCACCCCGGCCCCATCGGCCGGCAAGCACGAAGGCACGACGCTGCAAAGCCATCAGGCCGCGATGATCGACGCGGTGCTCGCGCGGCACGGCGGCAACGTATCGGCGGCCGCGCGCGAACTCGGCCTCGCCCGCAATACCGTGTACCGGTATCTGCGGCGGCACTGATGCATACGGCCGGCGGTCGTCGGCCGCTAGCGCGTTCGGGTATGCTTGGCGCGTTGCCGCCGAACTGCCGCCCGCTTCAGTCATGACCGATCCAGAACACCCGCCCGTCGTGCGCATCGAGCCGCTCGGCGCCACCTTCGACGCGCCCGATGCGCTGACCGTGCTCGAAGCCGCCGCATTCGCGCGCGTATCGCTGCCGCGCTCGTGCCGCAACGGCACGTGCCGAAGCTGCCTTTGCCGGATCGTCAGCGGCAGCGTACGCTACACGATCGAATGGCCGGGGCTCTCCCGCGAGGAAAAGGCCGACGGCTATACGCTGCCGTGCGTGGCCGTCGCGACGTCGGACCTCGTGCTCGACGTGCCCGACGCGGTCATGCTCGACTAAACACGGCGCGCGACCGCGCGCGTCGTCCTGCAACGCTCGATCCTGCATGGAGAACGTGATGGTCCAGCCAACCGATCGCATCGAAAAACAGACGCTGCTCGCCGCATCGCCCGACCGCGTCTGGGCAGCCGTGAGCAATTCCGGCGAATTCGGCCAGTGGTTCGGCGTGTCGTTCGACGGCCCGTTCGAGGCCGGCCAGTCGCTGTTCGGCCGCATCACCCCCACCCGCGTCGACGACGACGTCGCCAAGGCGCAGGAGCCCTATGCGGGCACTGTGTTCGAAATCGTCGTCGACCGTATCGAACCCAAGCAACTGTTCTCGTTTCGCTGGCATCCGTTCGCGATCGATCCGAATGTCGATTACGCGTCCGAGCCGATGACGCTCGTCACGTTCACGCTCGCGGCGCAGGCGGGCGGCACGCTGCTCACCGTCACCGAAACGGGTTTCGACCAGTTGATCGAAGCGCGTCGCGCGACCGCGCGCGACATGAACGACCAGGGCTGGGCCGCGCAGATGACGCTGATCGCAAAGTATCTGGCGCTGCACGCGTAGCGCGCCGCTACGCCGCACGTCCGCGCCGACCGGCGCATCGACGTGCGTGGCATAATCGGCGGCATCGTCGTCCACCCGCCGCCGCACATCGCATGCTGAGTCGTCGTCTCCGGAAGATCGGCAGTCTGATCGGGATGCTCGCCATCCTGATGACGGCGCTCGCGCCGACGATCTCGCAGGCGCTGACCACGCAAGGGCGCGTCGACGCGCTGCTGGCCGGCTACTGTTCGTCCGCGCCGGCCGCCGGCACGCCGTCCGCCGATGCGGCGACGAAAAGCCTGCAGGCCCATCTCCAGGCATGCGGCTACTGCAGCCTGCTTGCCCATACCCCCGCGCTGCCCGCGCCCGAACTGACGTTCGCGGCTCACGTGCACGCAATCGAGCATCGCGCGGCCACCCGCTTCGAAAGCCTGCGCCGCGCGCTACCGCTCACGTCCGCGCAACCGCGCGCCCCACCGTTCACGTCCTGATCCGTCGTCATTGCGCGTGATGCCGTCGTGCATCACGTCGCCCGCGCACGCCGCCCGCGTGCGCGACGTGTCACGTTTCGAAGGACGATCATGTCTCACCCTGCTGCGCACGGCGTCGTGCCGGGCATGTGGTTGGCCGCCGCCGGTTCGGGTTGCCGCGCCCGCATTCGCCCGCATTCGCCCGCATGCGAATGCCCGGCCGCGCAGGTCCGCGCCGACCGGCGTCGGCATCGATGCCGCTCCGCGCAGCCGTCCGTCGAATCCGTTTTTTCATCCGATTCGTCATTCGCTCATCCAGCCATGAAAACCACCCTTTTCGTTCGCGGCGCACTCACCGCACTCGGCTTCGTCGTCATCCAGGCCGCCCACGCGCATGCGCTCCCGAAAGCGCAGGACCCGGCTCCCGACGCCACGCTGTCCACCGCGCCGCACGCGGTCACGATCGATTTCGGCGAGGCGCTCGAGCCGGCGTTCAGCTCGATCGCCGTGACCGACAGCCAAGGGCAATCGGTCGTCGACGGGAAATCGGCCGTCGACGCCGGCAACCGGAAGCGAATGCACGTCCCACTCGCGAACCTGAAGCCGGGCACCTACACGGTCGCGTGGATCGCGGTGGCCAGCGACGGCCATCGCACGCACGGCCGCTACACGTTCACGCTGAAGTAACGCATGGCACGCACGCGGTGCGCATCGGCGCTTCGTGCCGAGCGCATTCGCATCGATGCCCGCGGCATCGCACCCAATAAGGAGAACACATGATGAAACGCCCGATTCCGACCGGCCTGCTCATGGCACTGACGCTGCACGCCACCGCCACGTTCGCCGCGCCGGCCATCCAGGCCGATGCGTGCTGGATCCGCACGATGCCGGCGACGGTGCCGTCGTCCGGCTACTTCACGCTGAAGAACCACGGCGACGCGCCCGCGACGCTGACCGGTATCGACACGCCCGCCTACGGGATGGCGATGGTGCATGAAACGCAGACGAGCGGCAGCACCGCGAAGATGGTGCACGTCGATTCGGTCGTCGTGCCGGCGCACGGCACGGTGACGTTCAAGCCGAAAAGCTATCACGTGATGCTGGAGGAGCCGCGCCAGGCCGTCGCGCCCGGCGCGAAGGTGCCGTTCCGGCTGCACTTCGCGGACGGCTCGACCGTGTCCGTGACCTGCGACGCGAAGGCGCCGACCTACGCCGGCCAGTAACGCTGCCCGCCTCACGACCGAAGGAGACGCACATGAAAGACCGCCTGCCGCTGGCCGACCTGATCGTTCGCTACCGGACGCCGCTGAATGTCGCGGTACTGATCGTCTGCGGGTTGTGGGCCGCATGGATCGCGTGGATGACGCGGCCTGCCGCCATCGATACACCGCCGTCGATTCCCGCGTACTGCATGCGCGACGCGCGCTGACACGCCGGACGGCACGGTTCCGGCGGCGGCCCGCGCCATTATTGGCGTGACATCATCGCGTCATCCCGACCGCCGGAACCGCCTCTCGGAGCGCCGCATGTCCATTCAGACCTGGATGCTGTTTGCCGCCGCCTATCTCGCGACGACGCTGTCGCCGGGGCCCAACGTGCTGCTCGTGATCCGCAACACGGTGCGCTACGGCGCGCACGGCACCGCGGCGACGATCGCCGGCAACCTCGTCGCGCAGGGTGTGGTCGTGCTGCTGGTCGCGCTCGGCGTCGGCGCGGTGCTGGCCGCGATGCCGCCGCTGTTCGTCGCGATGAAGGTGATCGGCGCCGCGTACCTGATGGTCCTGGGTGTCCGGCAGTTGCGCGGCGACCGCAAGGCCGCCGCATCGAGCGGCCCAACGGAGATCGCCGTGCCCGATCGCCGCAAGCTGTTCCGCGAAGCGCTGTTCGTATCGGGCAGCAATCCGAAGACGATGATCTTCCTGTCCGCGTTCATGCCGCAGTTCGTCGTGCACGACCGGCCGCTCGCGCTGCAGTTCGTCGTGATGTACGCGACGATCGCGTGCACGGTCGTGGTCGTTCACAGCGTCTATTCGGCCGGCGTGCGCCGCCTGCATCGCGGCTTCGGCATGAGCCGCGCGGTGCGCGCGCTCAAGCGTGCGAGCGGGCTGCTGTTCGTCGGGCTCGGCATCAAGCTGCTGAGTGCACGGCAGGCATGAGTCGGCCCCATCCGGTCAGCGCATGCGCTCGGCCAGCGCGGCCGTGATCTCGTCGAACGACGGCCGCGCATCGACGTCCTCGTTCACACAGGCCGCCGCCAGCGCATCGAGCGCGTCGGCGTGCGATCCACAGCGCTCGAGCAATTCGCCGAGCAGATAGCCGAACGCGCGCACTTCGAGCCGCTCGAACCGGGCGCCCCATATACGCGCGTTCGGGTCGTACAGCGACGCCGCGCCGAAATCCCCGAGCAACGCGCCCCCTGCGCCGTCGTGCAGGATGTTGTGCGCATACAGGTCGCCATGCATGATGCCGCGCGCGTGCAGATGACCGGCGACCGACGCGATGCCGTGCGCGATTCGCACCGCTTGCGCCGGATCGAACCTCGCATCGGCGGCGTAGACGTCGCGCGTGCAGGACGCGAAGCTCGGCGGCCCGGCGAGGTTCGTCAGCGCCGGATCGACCAACGCCATCACCAGGCCGTGCGTGCCGTCCGGATGCCCGCGCACCTTGCCGATCACGGGAATCAGGTTTGGGTGACCGCCGGCATGCAGGCACGCGGCCATTTCGCAATCGGGCAGGCCGTCGCTCGTCACCGCGCCCTTGAACAGCTTGACCGCGACCGTGCGCGGCGGGTGGCCGTCCGCGCGCCACTGCGCACGGTAAATGACGCCCGACGCGCCCTCGCCCAGCTTCTGTTCGCATGACAGCGCCGCCCAGTCGATCTCCGCGACGTCCGGCCCGGCGGACGCCGCGGCCTCCGGCACCGCGCCGAGCGGATTGCCGGCAACGGCAAGCCATGCGAGACGCGGCAGGCGCAGCAGCCAGTCGGGCAACGCCCCCAGCCGGTTCGCGGACAGGCGCACCAGTTCCAGCGCGCGGCACGCGGCCAGTTCCGCGGGCAGCGCGCGCAGCTGGTTGCCGGCGAGCATCAGCTTCTGCAACCGCGCACAGTCGCCGATGTCGGCCGGCAGTTCGTCGATCGCGTTGTCGGTCAGGATCAGCCAGCGCAGCGCACGCGGCAGCGCGCCGCGCGGCACGGTGCGGATCCGGTTCGCCTTGAAGCCGATCATGTCGAGCTGCTCGCACGCGCCGAGCACGCCAGGGAAAGCGGTGAAGCGGTTGCCCGACGCGAACAGGATGCGCAGGCGATGCAGCCGCGGCAGATCGTCCGGCAGCGCGGACAGCGCATTACCGGTCAGGTCGAGCACTTCGAGCGTGTCGGCCAGATCGAAGATCTCGCGCGGAAATTCGGTCAGCCCGCACGCGAGCTTGAGTTGCCGCGCGCCCGCCAGTTGGCCGGCCTGCAGGTGTTCGAGGGTGTGGGTCACGGGAAGAAGACGGGTGGCGGTTGCGTTGATCGTCGGGTCGATCGGACGAATTCTACCGGGATCGATCGGGTGCCCGTGCACGACCTTGTCACACCCTCTTCACAAACGCGCGATGTGACGTTAGAATTGCGCCCCTTGCAGTGCCGACGTGGTGAAATTGGTAGACACGCTATCTTGAGGGGGTAGTGGCGAAAGCTGTGCGAGTTCGAGTCTCGCCGTCGGCACCAGATGCGTTTTCCCCGCATTCCAGCATTCTCTGAAACCCGCGACAGCACCTGGCTTCGCGGGTTTTTTTGTTTTCCGCTACGCCAACAACAAAAAATTCCGCACGACCGCGGACGGCTCGTCGCAGCGCGACGCAATCGCCAGCCTGGCGCGGAACCGGTTACCCGCGAACGGCCGGTACACGACCCCGGGAACCTGCACCTGCGTAATCGCCTTCGGCACGACCGACACGCCGAGCCCGGCCGCCACCAGCGTCACCGCGGACGCGATCTGCGGCGCCGGTTGCGCCATGCGCGGCTCGAACCCGGCGGCCCGGCACGCGGCGACGATGTCGTCGAACAGCGCGCCGCCGGCCGCGCGCGGCACCTGCACGAATGACTCGTCGGCCAGTTCCGCCAGCTCGATGCGCCGCCGCTGCGCGAGCCGGTGCGCGACGGGCAGCGCGACGAACATCGGCTCCTCGTCCCAGTCGGACACCCGCAGCGTCGCGGCGACGCGACGCTCGGGCCGCACGATCGCGACATCGACGCGCCCGGCCTCGAGCGCCTCCAGCAAAACCCCCGACGTCGCTTCCTGCAACGTCAGCTCGGCCTCCGGAAACGCCTCCCGAAAGCGGCGAATCAGATCCGACACCTTCGGATTGAACGCGGCCGTGCCGGTGAAGCCGACCCGCAAATGGCCGGTTTCCCCGCGCGCGGCGCGCCTGGCCGCCCGGGCCGCGCGCTCGGCATCGTCGAGCACGCGTCGCGCCTCTTCCGCGAACACCTCGCCCGCCAGCGTCAGCTCGGCGCCGCGCGCGGTCCGCTTGAACAGCTCCACGCCGAGCTCGTTCTCGAGCGCCTTGATCTGCTGGCTCAACGGCGGCTGGCCGATGCCGAGCGTTTCGGCGGCCTTCGTGAAATTCGACGCGGCCGCGACGGCCAGAAAGTAGCGGAGATGCCGGAGTTCCATGCGTGACGTGACCTCGCGGTGAGTCGGATTAATCCGTCAGCCAGTGTTAAAACATATGGCTGCGGTTCATTTCATATATTGGACATATACATGACCGTGCGCAAGAATTCGTGTATTCCGTCGCACAACGAGTGCCTTCATGTCCTCCGCTTCGATTTCCCGTTCCCTGCCCGGCACGCAGAACACCGCACCCGATGCGCTGCCGGCCGGTGTGTCCCCGCGCTCGGCCGCGTACAAGCGCATCGCGTTCGCGCTGTTCCTCGCCGGCTTTTCCACTTTCTCGCTGCTGTACTGCGTGCAGCCGCTGCTGCCCGCGTTCGCCCGCGAGTTCAACGTCGGCGCGGCGTCGAGTTCGCTCTCGCTGTCGCTGTCGACCGGGATGCTCGCGGTGTCGATCCTGTGCGCCGGCGCGCTGTCCGAACGCGTCGGGCGGCGCGGGCTGATGTTCGCGTCGATGACGCTGGCCGCGCTGTTCAACCTGCTCGCCGCGTGGTCGCCGAACTGGCACCTGCTGCTGGTCTGGCGTGCGCTCGAAGGCTTCGCGCTGGGCGGCGTGCCGGCGGTGGCAATGGCGTATCTCGCGGAAGAAATCGCGGCGGACGGCCTCGGCTTCTCGATGGGGCTCTACGTCGGCGGGACCGCGTTCGGCGGCATGATCGGGCGGATCGGGATGAGCGCGCTCGAAGAGCACTTCTCGTGGCGAACCGCGATGCTGTCGATCGGCGTCGTCGACCTGCTCGCGGCGATCGCGTTCGTGATGCTGCTGCCGCCGTCGCGACGCTTCGTGAAGCGCACCGACCTGACGCTGCGTCACCACCTGCGGCTGTGGCACGCGCAATTGCAGCACGCGCGCCTGCCGTTCGTATTCGCGATCGGCTTCCTCGTGATGGGCGCGTTCGTGACGATCTACAACTACGCCGGGTTCCGGCTCATGGCCGCGCCGTTCAACCTGAGCCCGACCGCATGCGGGCTGATCTTCGGCGCGTACCTGTTCGGGATGGTGTCGTCGTCGAGCGCCGGCGCGCTCGCCGATCGTCTCGGGCGGGCGCCGGTCCTCGTCAGCGGCATCGTCGTGTTCGCGGCGGGCCTCGCGCTGACGCTGTCGCACTCGCTCGCCGCGATCGTCGTCGGCATCGTGCTCGTGACGATCGGCTTCTTCGTCGCCCACTCGGTCGCGAGCGGCTGGGTCGGCGCGCTCGCGGGCGCCGCGAAGGGGCATGCGGCTTCGCTGTATCTGCTCGCCTACTACGTCGGGTCGAGCGTGCTCGGCTCGGTCGGCGGCGCGTTCTGGCAACGCGGCGCGTGGACGAGCGTCGCCGCGTACGTCGCAGTGCTGCTCGTCATCGCATTGCTGGCGGCGCGGCGGTTGAGCCGCGCTTGAGCCACGCTTAGCTACGCGTGACCCGACGCGGCGCGATGCGCAGCCTGCATCGCGCGCCGGCCGCGCAGCCGTCACGACACCAGCGCATCGTCCCCCTTCACCGCATACGCCGCCTCGCGCCGCCGCAGCTTCATCGCGATCAGCGCCGCCAGCACCGCGAGCGCGACGCCGGTGAGAAACCCGCCCGTGTAACCGACCTTCGCGGTCAGCGACAGGATCGTCGACGACGCGATCAGCTCGCCGAGATCGCGCGTGCTCTGCACGGCCGTCACGTCGGTGCCGGCCTGATCGCTGCCGCCGGCGAAACGCATGCCGGCCGTCATGATCGACACGGACGTGATGCCGGTCGCCAACGAGCCGAGCACCGTGCACAGCCACGCCCACGACGGCGACACCGGCAGCCACCCGTTCGCCTGCGCGAACCACAGCAGCGCGGCCGCGCCCGCGCAACTCACGCCGGCCGTAAACGCGCGCCACAGCCCGAGCGCCCTCACGAGCCACGCGCCGCCGCCGCAACCGAGCACGACCGTCACGACGCCGCCCGCCATCCCGAGTTTGCCGATCGCGTCGAGCGACCAGCCCGCGTCGTTGAGGAACAGCTTCGACAGGCCGAAGCCCGATACGGCGGTCATCGCCGACAGCAATGCGAGCAACAGCAGCGACCACGAACGCGGCCGCTTCGCGAAACGCACGAGGCTCGCATCGTGTTCGGGCCGGACGCGCGCGCGATCCGCGTCGCGCGGCAGCACCCACAGCACGCAGACGAGGCTCGCGAGCGGGACGGCGGCCAGCGCGAGAAACGCGGCGGGCTGGCCGAACAGGCCGATCAGCGTCAACGTGCCGGCGCCGCCGCCGAAGAAGCCGATCATCACGCCCGCGATCTGGATCGCGTTGATCTTCGCGAGCGTGTCGCCGCTGAAATGCTCGGCGGCCATCCCGTCGTTCGCGATGTCCTGCGTCGCGCTCGCGAGCGACGCGACGGCCAGCAGCCCGACCGCCCAGCCGGCCGTCGCGACGGTCATCCCGATCTGCGCGAGGCTGACCAGGCACAGCACGACGATCGTCTGCATCGGCAGCATCCAGCTGCGCCGCCGGCCGATGCGGGGCAACCAGCGGTTGTCGACGACGGGCGCCCACAGGAATTTCACGACCCACGGCAGCCCGACGAGCGGCAGGAACGCGAGCGCGTGAAGCGGCGCGCCGTCGTGGCGCAGCAGCGTCGGCATCGCGTCCATCGCGATGCCGATCGGGATTCCCTGTGACAGGTAAAGCAGCGTGATCGTGATGACCAGGTGGCGATGTTCGAGCAGGTCGCGCATCGAAGTCTCCAGTTGCATGAGGTTAAAAAGGTTCGGCGCCGGCCGGCACGCGCGCAGGCTGCATCGCGTCGCGCCGCGGACGGCGCGCCGCACGCAGCAGCAATGCGCCGAAGACGACGAGCGCCACGTCGATCGGCCAGTACACGGGCTGGCCCGCGCCCCGCAGCGCGAGCGCGCAATGGGTCGCGCCGGCCAGCCCGTACGCGATGCCGGCCGCACGCATCAGCACGCGCAGCCATGCCGCGCGATCGGCGACGCAGGCCGCGAGCGCGATCGCGCCGCCCCACACGGCCCAGAACAGCATCGCGAGCGCATGGTCGACGTGCATGCCGTCGGGCAGCGCACGGCCGGCGAACAGCAGCGCGCCGCCCGCGAGCACGAGCCCGCCGCACACGCCGACCGCGGCGGCGCCCAGCACGTCCGCCGAGCGATCGCGCTGCGCGCGCAGCCGCTCGATCCACAGATGCAGCCCCGTCGCGCACAACGCACACGCGGCGAGCCCCATCAGGAAATGCAGCACGCGCAGCCCATCACCGGCCGCCCCCACCCAGCCGTATTGCGCGAAATGCAGCGGCTGCACCGCGATGAACGCGCGCAGCCAGAAGCCGCGGCCGCGCGACGTCGCATCGGCGAGCCATTGCCCGTCCGTCGCACGGTACAGGTGGCGTTCGAACACGGCGGTGCTCGGCAGGCCCGCGGTCGTGCCGGCAATCTCGACGCGCGCATTCACATCGCCCCAGCGATGCAGCACGACGGCTTCGGGCCGGAAATCCGGCCTGCGCACCGCGTCGCGCCGCAGCAGCGCATCGAGATCGGGCGCATGTCGCCACGGGCCGCCGGCTTCCACGGGCGGCGGCCCGCCCAGCAGTTCGGCGAACGCACGCTGCGGCTGCCCCGGATACGCGACGCCCGCGAGCGACACCGTGCCGAGCGCGCCGAGCCCCGACAACGCGCCGGTGAACGCAAACAGCACGAGCCACGGCGTGCCCCACAGGCCGATCCATGCGTGCAGGTCGAACAGCGCGACGCGCAAGCCGTGGCCGCGCCGGATGCGCGCCGCATCGGGCCAGCGCTTGCGATGCACGACGATGCCCGCGACGACGAGCACGAGCAGCACGATGCCCCACAGGCTGACGAAGATGCGACCGGGGAAGCCGGCGAACAGCGTCTTATGCAGCGTGACGATCAAGGTCGCCCGCCCTGCGTCGGGCAGCGGCGCGCCGGTTGCCGGATCGAGCGCGAGCGTGCATGTCTGGCGCGCGTCGCAGAAACGGATGGCCGGATCGTCCGGCCGCGGCAGCACGATGCGCGCGTCGCGCAACGCCACCCCGAGCGACGCCGCGCGCGTGACGAGCGCATCGAGCGACAACGTCGGCCGCGCGACGGCCACCGCCGGCGGCCGCCACCAGCCCTGCATCGAATCGAATGCGAGACTCCAGGCGCCGCTGAACAGCACGACGAACAGCACCACGCCGAACAGCGCACCGGCGCCGCGATGCAGCGCGCGCCAGCGCGAACGCGACGAAGCATCCATGTCAGCGCCCTCCCCAGAACATCGCGCACGGCACGAGCACCGCGAGCCACACACCCGCGCGCCACGCGGCCTGCCGCCAGCCGGGCGCGACGAGCACCCACAGCAGCGCGGCGACGCTCGCGGCGAGCGTCAGCAACACGGCCGCATAGAGCCGGTTCAGGCCGTCGTCGGGGTAATGACGGGCCAGCGTGAGCGCGAGCGCGACCGCACCCGGCAGCACGCCGCCGATCGCGATCGCCGCCCGCGCCCCCCAGCCGGACGCCATCAGAATTGCCCGCGCACGGTCAGCATCACGTTGCGCGGTTCCCCGTAACGGTTGTTCCAGCCCGGCTGGCTCAGGCTCAGGTAGTAGTGGCGGTCGAACAGGTTGTTGACGTTGAGCGCGGCGCTCCAGTGCTTGTCGTAGCGGTAGCCGAGCCGCACGCTCGCGAGTGCGTAGCCGCCCTGGCTCATCGTGACGCCGTTCGCCTGCGCCGAGTAGCTGCTCTGCACCTGCACGCCGCCGCCGATGCTCCAGCGCCGCTCCTGCCACGGCAGGTCGTAGTTGGTCCACAGCCGGAACAGGTGGCGCGGATTCAGCAGCGGCGCGAACGTGCCCGCGTTCGCGAGGTTGTCCGCATAGCGCATCGTGTCGTACGTGTAGCTCGCCCACACGCTCCACCACGGCGTGATGCGGCCGTTCGCCTCGAACTCGAAACCCTGGCTGCGCACGCTGCCGCCGTTCACGTAGTAGCAGCTCGGCCCCGCGCACGGATGCGCGAGGTCGACCTGCGGGTTGTTGTCGAGATCGATGCGGAACGCCGCGAGCGACACGTTGAGCTTGCCGCCCGCCAGTTCGCCCTTCACGCCCGTTTCGTAGGTGCGCCCCTTCACCGGCGTCAGGATGCCGCCGCCCCACATCGACTTGGTCTGCGGCTGGAACACCTCCGCATAGCTCGCGTACCACGACCAGTCGCGCGCGAAATCCCAGATCAGCCCGCCGTATGGCGTGAACTGGTGGCCGGTGTTGTAGTGCGCGCCGAGGCTGTCCTGGTTCCACCAGCTCATCCGGCCGCCGAGCACGAGCGTCAGCGGTTCCGCGAGCTTGATGCGGCCGAGCCCGTAGACGCCCTTCTGCGAAATGTCGTTCTGCTGCGATTGCTGGTACGGCCCGATGCCGGGCTCGGGCACGCTGCTCGGGTTCCAGCGATACACGTTCACCGGCGTGCCGGCCACGTCGCCGAGCAGCGGCGCCGTCATCTGCCCGCTGCTGCTGTTCGCGTAGGTGACGCCGAACAGCAGGTCGTGCGTGAGCCCGAACGCATGCACGGGGCCCTGCACGTTCGCATCGAGGCTGCGGCTGTAGCTGCTGAACTGGTACGCGGCGCCGGTCAGCCGGCCGCCGGCGCCCGTCGCCGGATCGATCGCGCCGAACGAACCCGCGTACTTCAGGTCCGAGCGCACGCTCTGGTATTCGCCGCTGACCTTTGCTTTCCAGCCGGCGCCGAGCTTCTGCTCGACCGACGCGAACGCACGCGTCGTGTCCCAGTTGAAGCGGCCCCACGCGGTGTCGAGGAACGTCGAGCGCGACAGGCCGAGGCTCGACCCGTCGCGCGCCATCGGCACGCCGGACATGTCGGGCACCGACGACGTGGTCTGGTACTGCGCGCCGAACGTGAGCAGCGTGTCGCGCGTCACGTCGACTTCCGTGACGCTGTAGATCGAACGCGTGTCCTGCTTCGCATGGTCGTAGAAGAAGTGGCGATCCTCGTACGCGGCGACGAGCCGGCTGCGCACGGTGCCGGCCGCATTGAGCGGGCCGCCGATGTCGGCTTCCGCGCGATAGCGGTCCCAGCTGCCGACGCTTGCGGTCGCATGCGCGGAAAACTGGTATTGCGGGCGCTTGCGCACGAGGTTGACGGTCGCGGCCGGATTGCCGGAGCCGTGCAGCAGCCCGTTCGCGCCGCGCAGGATTTCCACGCGCTCGTACACCGAGATGTCCTGCGGCGCGCTCGCCATGTCGCCGATCACGACCGGCACGCCGTCGAATTCGAACGAATCGACCTTGAAGCCGCGCACGAAGTACGCGGTGGTGAGCAGCACGTAAGGCTGGACCGTCACGCCGGCCGACTGCTGCATCACCTCGTCGAGCGAGAACAGGTTCTGCTGGTCGATCCGCTCGCGCGTCGTCACGCTGACCGACTGCGGAATCTCGCGCAACGCGAGCGGCATCTTGCCGACCGTCGCCACCGACGGATCGTCGGCCACGCTGCGCGACGCATTCACCGCAATCGCCTTCAACTCGCCCCCGGCAGGCTGCGCGGCGGCCGCCTCTTCCTTGCGGACTTCCGCGCCGCCCGCCGGCGCCGCATCGGCGAACGCCGCCGCCGGATGCGCGGCGATCAGCAGGCCGAGGTACAGCGACGGACGCCAGCGCCCGAAACGGGCGACGCGCGCGCCCTGCATCATCGATCTCTCAGGTTCCCGTACCTCGTACCGCATTCACGCCCCCGTATTTGATAATCATTCTCATTATCAATTAGAACCGGCAGGCGATTTTTCGATCGAGGGGCTTTTCCTATCGATTCCGGGCACGGCGGCCCGTATTGTTCACGTCACTGTTCGGATTCGGCCGGGCGGAATTCCGCGTCCGCGCCGGCGGGCGGCGCCCCGTCGGGCGGACGTCCGGCGCGGGCGAACGTCGCGTACCACGCATCGGTCTCGATCAGTTGCGCGTGCGTGCCGGTCGCCCGCACGCGGCCCGCGTCGAGCACGACGATCGTGTCGGCGGCCGCCGCCAGCGCCGGCTGGTGCGTGACGACGATGCGCGTGCGCTGCCCGCGCAGCGCGACGAGACTGTCGCGCACGCGCCGCGCGCTCAGTTCGTCGAGGCTCGCGGTCGGCTCGTCGAACATCAGCACCGGCGCCCGCGCGAGCAGCGCACGCGCCAGGCACGCCCGCTGGCGCTGCCCGCCCGACAGCACCTGCCCGCCCGGCCCCACGTCGGTGTCGAGACCGTCCGGCAGGCGCTCGGCGTCGCGCAGCAGGCCGACCGCGTCCAGCGCGGCGCGCAGCTCGGCATCGGTCGCGTCCGGTCGCCCCATCCGCACGTTCCACGCGAGGCTGCCGCGAAACAGCCCGTTGTCCTGGAACACGAGGTTGCGCGTCGCGGCGAGCGTCGCCTCGCTCAGGTGCCGCACGTCGGCGCGGCCGAGCAGCACGCGCCCGGCGCACGGATCGTCGAGCCGCGCGAGCAGGCCGAGCAGCGTGCTCTTGCCCGCGCCCGTGGGGCCGACGATCGCGACGAAGCCGCCCGCCGGACAGTGCAGGTCGATCCCGTCGAGCAGCGTCGCGCCGCCGGCCGACCGATAGCCGACGCGCAGCGCGTCGACGCTCGCGTCGTGTACCGGCGTGCCGCGCTCGGGGCTGTCGAAGCGCGGCGCGTGCAGCACCGCGAGCACCGTGTCGAGCGCGCGCCAGCCGCCGCGCAGCGCCTGATCGAGCTGCGTGAGTTGCGCGAGCGGCTCGATGAAGCGCACGAGCAGCACGAGCACCGCGACGGCCGTCGCCGCGTCGAGTCGGCCAGCCGCGACGGCCCACGCGCCGCCGATCAGCATCGCGACGAACACGCCCTGCACCGCGGCCGCGAATCCGAGCTCGATCGGCAGCGAGCGCCGCATCAGCGCCCGCGTGCGGCGATGCTGTTCGTCGCACGCGCGCTGCAACGCCGCGCGTGCTTCGCCGTCCTGGCCCGCGAAGCGCAGCAGCCCCTGATGCGCGGCGAAGGTCTGAAGCTGCACGGCCATCTCGCGATCGCCCGCGGCGCGCGCCTGTTCGAACCCGAGCGTGCGGGCGCCGCCGCGCTGCAGCAGCGCGAACAGCAGCACGGCCGCCGCCGCGAGGCACAGCGCGATGCGCCAGTCGATCCATGCAAGGCCCGCGACCACCGCGAGCGGCGTGACGACCACGCCGATCAACGGCCCGAGCAGGTGCGCGGGAATCCCCATCGCCTGCATCACCGGCCCGCGCAGCAACCCGTCCGGATGACTGTCGCGCACGGTCTGCCACGACGCGATGCGCGGCAGGTGTTGCACGAGGCGTTCGACGAGGCCCACGGCCAGCGCGCCGCCCGCGCGATAGCCGCCGCGTTGCGCGACGTACAGCACGAGCGCATGGCCCAGCGTCAGCGCGCCGAGCACGATCGTCCAGTGCAGCGCGGCCGTATGCGCGCCGGCGAACCATGCGCGGATCAACGGCACGAGCAGCAGCCCGCACGCGCCGTCGAGCAACGCGGCGGCCACCGCCCAGCCCAGCCCGCGCCACAGCGCGCGGCGCGTGTCGCGCGGCAGGCACTGCAAACGTTTGAGCGATTTCGTCATCATGCGGCCTCCCCGCCTGCGGCGCCGCGTTCGCGCCAGAGCCGCGCATACAGCCCACCCGCGGCCAGCAGCGCCGCATGCGTGCCGCGTTCGACGATGCGGCCGCGTTCCATCACGAGAATCTGGTCCGCGTGCCGGATCGCGTCGAGATCGTGGCTGACGATCACACGGGTACGCGTGTCGGCGCGCAGCGCGTTGCGCAACGCGCGCCCGGTTTGCGGATCGAGCGCCGACGCCGGTTCGTCGAGCAGCAGCAACGGCGCACGCGACAGCAGCGCACGCGCGATCGACAGCCGCTGCAGTTCGCCGCCGGACAGGCGCACGTCGCGCCCGCATACGCAGTCGTAACCGCCCGGCAATGCGTCGATGCGTGCGTCGAGACACGCCGCGCGCGCGGCGGCGCGAATCGCGTCGCGATCGGCGTCGGGTCGATAAAGCGCGATGTTCGCGGCAATCGACACGTCGAGCGCGCTCGCCTGCTGGAACACCATCGCGATCTGTTCGCGGCGCGTCTGCGAACTGACCAATCGCAGATCGGCGCCGCCGAGCCGCACCGTGCCGCGATCCGGGTCCATGAAGCGCGCGAGCAGCATCAGCAGCGTGCTCTTGCCCGCGCCGGACGGCCCGACGATCGCGGTGGTCGTGCCGGCCGCGAGCGTCGCGTCGATGTCGCGCAGGATCGGCTCGCCGTCGATGTCGACCTGCACGCCGCGCAGTTCGATCGACGCATCGCGCGGCGCCTGTGCCGCGCCGTCGGCGGGTTCCTGCAGGCCGGGCTGCGCAAGCAACGCATCGAGCCGCGCGGCGGCCGCGCGCGCGTCGCGCAGCGCATCGGCGCCATGACCGAGCGCACGCACCGGCGCCGCGACCGCCCAGATCAGCAGCGCGAACGCGCACAGCGTGCCGACCGGCAACTGTCCGGCCGTCAGCCACGTCGCGCCGAACACGACCCACGCGAGCAGCAACGGCGTGCCGAGCAGCACCTGCGTGCACGCGCCGAGGCCGCCGATGCGGCCGACCCACGCCGAGAACGCCCGCGAGAACTGCCCGCTCGACGCGAGCGCGGCCGCCTCGATGCCGGCGCCCGGATACTGCCGCACCAGCGCCGGGTTCTGCGCGAGCTGCGCGTAGTCGCCCATCAACCGTTCGAGCGCCGCGTTGCGTGCGGCGAAGGCCGGCGCGAAGCGTGCCGAGCGCATCCAGCGGAACAGCGCCGCGCCGGCGACGAGCGGCACGAGCGCGAACGCGAGCAGCGCGGGATTCAGGTAAAGCAGGCACGCGAGCGCCGCGCACGGCACGACCACGAGCTGCGTGAGATCGGCCGGCGCATGCGCGACGAGCTGGTGCAGCGCGCGCACGTCCTGGTCGACGTGGCGCGCGACGCGGTCGCTGCCCGCGCGCGCGAACCAGCCGAGCGGCAAACGCTGCAGATGATCGGCGAGGCGCTTGCGCAGGCGATCGCCGAGATCGGCGTCGACGCGGTGCGTCAGGTGCAGCGCGACCGTCTGGCCGGCCAGCCAGAACGCACCGGCCGCCACGGCCGCGACGAGCCAGCCGCGCGCCGCCGTTTCGAGCTGCGCGCTCGCGCGCCATGCGTCGGCGAGATGCGCGAGCGCGAGCCACGGCACGAGCGACGCGATGCCGGCCAGCGCCTGCAACGCCACCGCCGCGACGAGCGGCACCGCGAACGGTCGCAACATCGAAAGCAACGGCCCCTTCATGCAGCACGCTCCAGCAGCATGCCGAGCGTCGCGGCGCGCGCATCGCCCGGCGGCTGCGCCGGAAAACCGAGTTGCGCGGTCAACTGCTGCCACACGCGCGCCACGTCGATGCTGCGCTGGTTGCACGCGTGCAGCCCTTCGCCGGACACGAGGCGATCGACGGCGCGCACGGCCGCCTGCGGCCAGCTGCGCGCATGAATCTCGCCCCACGTGTCCTGCGCGTCGTCGCAGATCTGGAGGCTCGGCAGGTCGTCGCCGGCCGGCTCGCCGAAGATCGGGAACAGGCCGTCCTCGTCCTGCGCCGGCTCGCGCAGCGCGGGCGCCCACCACAGCGGGCCGTGCGGCGACGCGAGCGTCCACGTGCCGGCGTCGGTCGTCAGCGTGATGCCGAACAGCATGCTCATCCGGCCGTCGTCGGCCGCCGCCATCTCGTTGTGCACGCGCAGCGACACCGGCGTTTCGGCGAGCACCATCGCGCATTCGCGCATCGACGACAACGCCGGCCCGATCGGTTCGACCGACCACGGCCCGACGCCCTGCAACGCGGCCGCGAGCACGTCGAGCGCCGCGTAGCTCGCCTGCACCGAGCACACCACGTCCGCATGCACCGGCGCGCTCGTCTCGCGCAGCCGCCGCGCGACCGCGATGAAGCGCGCGACGACCGGCAGGTTCGGATAGAAGCTGTTGAGCAGGCAACGGCGGCCCTGGCGCGACGCGGTACGCAGCACGCCGGCCCATTCGTCGGGCAGCAGCGGATGCTCGATCACGACGTCGATCCCGCGTTCGAGCAGCCGGCAGGCCAGCGCGGCGCCCTCCGCGCCGCGGGCTGCGCCGCCGACGGCGACGCACGCGATGCGCACGTCGTCCGGCAACGCGTCGACGCGGTCGAACACCGGCGCCCCGACGCGCGCGGCCAATGCGGCCGTGCGCGCGCTGCCCTGGCCGAGGATGCCGGCGACGTGATACGAACCGGACGCCGCGAGGCCCGCCGCATAGAACTGACCGAAACGGGAGCCGGCCACGACGACCGGCAGCGGATGGACCTTCATCGTGCCTCCTTCAGGCGGGTATCGACGAACGCGCCGTTCAGGCAGTCGAAATGACCGCCGGGGATATCGACGGCCGTGATGCCGCCGAGCGCCTGCGCCGTCCAGTAGTCCGTGAGCGCCGCGCGCTGCTGCGGAATCAGCGGATTGCAGCGCTCCGGCACGAACAGCCGCAGCGTGCCCGCATACGGCGCATCGCCGGCCCAGTGGCACGCCTGCACCGAATGCATGAAGAGCCGGTAGAGCCGCTCGCGCTCGTCGAGCAGCGGATGCGCGACCGCGTCCTGCATCGACAGGCCGGCCGCCGCGCGCAACACGCGGCCGCGCAGCACGTCGAGCGGCTCGCAGCGATCGCCGAAGATCTCGAGCTGCGCCTGCAGGCTGCCCGGCGCGAGCCGCGTGGGGTCGGCCTTCAATGCGTCGGCGAGCGCGTCGGCCAGCACGTACGTTTCCGGAAACCCGAGTGCGTCGAGCGGCAGCCCGAGCGTCGCCGCGAAGTTGAACAGCACGAGCCGTTCATCCTCGATCAGGTACGGAATCCGGTAGCTCGACACGATGTCGAGCGTGCGCACCGCGACGCCGAGCTGCACCAGCGACTTCGCCATTTCGAGCGCGACCAGCCCGCCCGAGCAATAGCCGAGCACGTCGACCTCGCGCACGCCGCTGCGCCACAGCGCATCCGCGTAACGCCGGCCCAGCGTCGCGTTCAGGTGACGCGCCGGCAGGTCGAGATAATCCTGCGCGTCGCGCACCGCGAAGCCGAGCACCGGGCCGAGCCGCGCGAGCGCGGGAAGCACCGGACGATACGCATGCACGGTGCCGAGCCCTTCGTGCACGATCACGCGCGGCACGCCGTCGCCGGGCGCGAGCGGAATCGGCCGCACGCCGGTGCGCACGCGCGGCGCCGGCGCATGGACGACCGCCGACGCATGCGCCGTGCGCGACGCGGCGGGCGCGGCCGCCGGCGTCGCGCTCGCCGGCTGTTCGCCCGCGTCGCGCAGGCATTGCGCGAACGCGGCGGGCGTCGGCTGCGCGAGCACCCAGCGCAACAGCCGGTCGAACGGATGCGCGTGCGCGAGCGGTTCCTCGCCGCGCAGCCGCGACACGAGTTGCGCGATCAGCAGCGAATCGCCGCCCGCGGCGAAGAAGTCCTGATCCGGCGAGACGTTGCGCGTATCGAGCACGGTCTCCCACAAGCCGATCAGCCGCGCCAGCAACGGATCGGCTGCGGGTGCGGGCACCGCTCGCACCACGGCCGGCGCCGGCTCGCGGATATCGGCGATGCCGGCCAGCGTACGGCGGTCGATCTTGCCGTTCGCGGTCACCGGCAAACGTTCGAGCACGCGCAGTTGCGACGGCACCATGTAGCCCGGCACACGCTCGGCCACGAACGCCAGCAGCGTATCCGGCGCGATGCGCGCCGCGCCGCGCTTCACGTGGGCGAGCAGGATGTCGTAGCCGAGCGCGGCGAGCGGCGTGTCGGGCGCGACGCACCCGAGCCCGCGATCGCCCGCTTCCGCCTGCAGCCAGTCGAGCCACTGCGCATGCGGCACGAACAACCGCGCCGATGCGGCCCGCGCATCGTCCGGCGTCTCCATCATCAGCCCCTGGCTGATGCTGATTTCCGGATGCTCGGCCGTCAGTTCCTGGATCACCCACCACGCGTCGGGCGCCGACAGTGCGCGCAAGCCGGCAATCAGCGCGACCGTGTCGCGCGCATTGTTCAGCGCGCCGGAGCTGATCGTCATGTCGACCGAATGCGGCGCAATGCCCTGCGCGTCGCACGCCGCATTCATGTCGAAACGTACGAAGCGCATCCACGGATACGCAGCGAAACGCTCGCGCGCGGCCGCGAGGAAGTAGCTCGACACGTCGCTGAACAGGTAATCGATGCGCGTCCCGGCTTCCACCAGCGGCGCGAGCGCCTCGACGATCGCCCGCGTCGCGGCGGCCGTGCCGGCGCCGATTTCGAGGATGCGCCACGCGCGCCGCGGTTCGCGTGCGACGACGGCGTGCACGGCCTGCGCCATCCCGCAATGCAGCGCGCGGGCGTGTTCGCCGTCGCTGTACATCGCTTCGGCGATATGCGAAGCCCCTTCCGGGAACATCAGGCCGGCCGGCGATACGCGGCCGTCGATCTGCGCGTCGAGGCATCCGGCGCTGGCGCGGAAGTAATCGACGAGGACGGCCGGCCACAGCGCGGGCGATGCGTGCTGCGCGAATGCGTCCCAGCATGCATGCGCGTCGGCCAGGCTCGCGTCCGGCCGCATGCGCCAGCCGTCTTCGGCATCCGCCTCCAGCACGCCGTGCGCGACGAGCATCGCGAGCCAGTGGCGCAGCAAATGGCGTCGTGCCGCCGGCACACGCAACCGCTCGCACAATGTCGCGAAACCGGTCGAAGCGTCGGTCGTCAAGCCGCCGGCCGGCACGATCCACGCGGCGAGCGACGCCACGCACGCTGCGTCGAGCTGCGCAACCGAACGCGACACGTCCGCCTGCGCGGGCCAGCGCGCGGCGTCGAACGCCGTGCGCACGTGCGTTGCAATCTCGTGCAGCGCGTCGTCCTGCGCCGGCGGGGGCGCTTCCGCGCCCTGCAGCGACACGAAGCTCGCAAGCCGGCGCTCCGCGCCCTCGCCGAGCACGATCGTGGCCGCCGCGCCGACGAGCGGATGCGCGGTCAGCGCCGCATCGATCTCGGCGAGCTCGATCCGGTAGCCGCGAATCTTCACCTGATCGTCCTGCCGCCCGAGGAATTCGAGCGAGCCGTCGGCGCGCACGCGCCCGAGATCGCCGGTGCGATAAAGCCTGCGCCCGTCCGGATGACGAATGAAACGCTCGTCCGTCCGCACGGGATCGTTCGCGTAGCCCGTCGCAAGCCCGACGCCGCCGATATGGATCTCGCCGCGCACGCCCGGCGGGCACGGCCGGCCGAGTGCGTCGAGCACTTCCATCGTCTGCCCGGTCAGCGCGCGGCCGTACGGAATGCTCGCGAGCTGCGTATCTTCCGGACGGATCGGATGTTCGATCGACCAGATCGACGCTTCGGTCGCGCCGCCGAGGCTGAACAGCGCGCTGTCGGGCCAGCGACGCCACCAGCGGGCCGGCAGCGTCACCGGAATCCAGTCGCCCGACCACAGCACGCGGCGCGGGCCTGGCACGTCGAGCGCCGGTTCGCCTTCGAGGTAGTCGATCAGCATCTGCCCCTGTGCGGGCACCGAATTCCACAGCGTCACGCGATGGCGCGCCATCAGTTCGGCCCAGTGCGACGGATCGTTGCCGCGCGCCGGATCGGGCAGCAAGATGCACGCGCCGCGCGCGGTCGCCCCGAAAAAATCGTAGACGGACAGGTCGAAGCTCAGTTCGGCCAGACCCAGCACCACGTCGCCCGCGCCGACCGCATGCCGCGCGCTGATGTCGGCGAGCGTGTTGCACACCGCCGCGTGGCTCAGCATCACGCCCTTCGGCTCGCCGGTGGAGCCCGACGTATAGATCACGTAAGCCAATGCATCGGGAGCGATGTCGCATGCGGCGCGCGGCGGCCATTGCGGATCGATCGGCACCGCATCGATATCGATGCGCGCGCAACCATCATGGTCGAATGCGAGCGCCTGCACGCTGACGACCGCGCGTACCCGCGCATTGCGCAGAATGGCCTGCTGCCGCAGCGCCGGCTGGCGGCTGTCGACCGGCACGTACGCGGCGCCCGCCTGGACGATCGCGAGCACGGCCGCGAGCTGGTGCGCGCACTTCGGCATCAGTACGGCGACGGTATCGCCCACGCCGACGCCCGCCTGTTCGAGCGCGGTACGCAGCGCCGCCGCCTGTTGCGCGACCTCGCGGTACGTGCGCGGCCCCCGCGCATCGATCACGACCGGCGCATCGGGCGTGCGCAGCGCCTGCGCGGCGAAACCGGCCGCGATATGCGTATCGGCATCCGGATGCACGTCGGCGACGGGCGCCGCGGACGGCAGCACGATGTCACCCTCACGCGACCACCATGCGGCATCGTCGGCCAGACGACCCAGCAGCGCGACATACGCGTCGAACATCGCGGCCGGCATGCCGTCCGGAAACAGGTCGTCGCGCACGTCCCAGCCGATTTCCAGCCCGCCGAACTGGTCGGTCACCTGGCAGTCGAGCCACACCTGCGGCGTCTGGCTGATCATGGTGCGCGGCGGCGCGGCGCGCGCCGCGTGCCCCGCGTGCTCGCCGAGCAGGCGCTCGACACTGCCGATCCCGCTCGTGAACACCACCGGCATCAGCGCCGCATCCTTGCCGCGCCGCCGTGCGAGTTCGCGCATCACGTCGACGCCGGTGAACGCGCGATGGTCGAGATCGTCGAACATCCGCGCGCCGATCGTGCGGGCACGCTCGACGAAATCGCGCCCGTGCGTCGCGTCGACGGCGAGCAGGCTCAGCGCGGTGAAATCGCCGAGCACCGCATCGATGCGCGGATGCACGGGCGGACGGTTCAGCACCGTCAGGTTCAGGCAGAACGCCGGCGTCTGGCTCCAGCGGCCGACGACCTCGGCGAACGCGGCCAGCGCGACGCTCGCCGCGCTCAGCCCGAAACGGCTCGCCTGGCCGCTCAGCGCGGCCCATTGCGCGCGATCGAGCCGCGCATGCCGATGCGTGAAGCGCGGCCGCCCGTCGGTGCGCCTCGCGGGCACGACCGGCAGATCGGGACGCGCGGGCAACTCGTCGAGTCGAGCGAGCCACCATGCCTTGTCGCGCGCATGATCGGCACGCGTGCCGGCCTGCGCTTCATGCAGCACATAGTCGCGAAACGTCGCGTCGAGCGGCGCGGGCTGCCATTGCGGATCGTCGTAACGGCGCCGCCATTCGGCGAGCAGCAATTGCAGGCTCGCGTAGTCGATCAGCGTGAAATCCACGGACAGGTGCAGCACCGCGGCCTCCTGGCCGAGGCTCACTTCCGGCTGCAGCACCGGCCAGCGGTCGAGCGCATGCACCGCATGGTCGAGGCGCTCGCGCACGCGGCTCAGGTGCGCGTCGAAGGCGTTCGCGTCGGCCTCGCGCAGGTCGTGCACGGTGAGCGGCTGCCACGGCACGTCGGGCAGCACGCGTTGCCATGCGTTGTCCTCGACGATCGCGCGCAGCATCGGATGGCGCGCGACGCACGCATTCCACGCGGCTTCGAAGCGCACGCAGTCGAGATCCTGCGGTTCGTCGTATTCGACGTACAGGTGGCATGCGCTGCCGCCGAACTCGAACGATTCGTGGCGACCGAGCACATACGCGGCCTGCACCGGCGTCAGCGCGAACCGTTCGTGCCGGTGCGCCGGATCGTCGCGCCATGCGCCGTTCCGAAGGAAGCGGACGAACGCATCGCGTTCGGCCTTGATGCGCGCGGCGAGATCCGCATCGAGCGCGCCGGCCGGCGCGCGATAGCGCAACTGGCCGCCGTCGTCGCACCACAGTTCGATCCGCCGTTCGCGGCAGAGGTCGAGCACGTCGTCGAAACTCACAGCACGCCCTCCTCGATCGTCGCGACCGCTGCGTCGCCGTCGGCCGGCGCCGCCGGCGTCAGTTCGTCGAGCTGCGCCGCGAGACCGGCGAGTGTCGGCTGCCGGTAGAACGCGGCCATCCCGATCCGCACGCCGAGCCGCTCGCGCAGTTGCGCGAGCAGGCGCGTCGCGAGCAGGCTGTCGCCGCCGAGCGCGAAGAACGTCGCGTCGCGCGCGTTCGCCGCGCGGCCGAGTGCCTGCTCCCAGCAGGCGAGCAATATCGCGTGCTGCTCGCCGGCCGGCACGAATGCGTCGTGCGCGGCCGGCGCGTCGCCGAGTGCGCGCGCGAGCGCCTCCCCGACTGTCCGGCGATCGATCTTGCCGTTCGCGTTGAGCGGCCAGCGCGGCACGCACCACAGCGCATCGGGACGCATCGCGTCGGGCAAGCGGTCGCGCAACCAGTCGGCCAGCGCCGCCTGCGCGATCGGCTCGCCGACCCGGCGCGCGTCGAGGCAGGCGAACGCCGTCGAGCGCCAGCTGCGCGCATCGAGCGCAAAGCCGCACGCGTGGGCGGCCGCCGCGAGCGCGTCGTCGGGGAACGGCCGCGGCGGCGACGTATCGCCCGCGACGCTCGCGACGAGTTCACGCAGCGGCGAATCGCGCAGCACGTCGGCGAGCAGCAGGCGGCCGTCCCGCGCGAGCAGCGCGGCCGCGATCCGGAACGTGTCGCGCGGATCGTCGCGCAGGTGCGCGGCCGCGAAACTGATCACGCAATCGAATGCGCCGAGATGACGTGCGGGCAGCAAGCCGTCCTGCATCGTCTGCAATGCGGGCAGCGTTCGCGTGAAGCGTGCCTGCGCGTTGTGCAGCAGGCCCGGCGACACGTCGAACAGCGTGACGTCGAAGCGCGGATCGTCGAGCACGCCGAGCCCCGCATCGAGCGCCTGGCCCGCGCGCGCATCGAGCACCGCGATGCGCAGCGCACCCGTGTGCGCCGCGGCCTGCGCGTCCAGCGCGGCGGCGAACTCGCGCAGCGCACGAACGCCGTCCGGCAAGCGCGTCGCGAACGCGAGCGGCGCCACGCACGGGTCCAGCGGCACGCGTTGCGCGGCGGTCTCCGGATCGGCGGCGAGCGCGCGCAGCGCGGCCGTCAGAGCGTCGAGATCGGTTGCCTGCCAGGCGAGCCGGTCGAGCGCGTCGTCGATCGGGATCGATGCGGCGTCCTTTGCGCGCCAGTGCGCGAGCAGCGGCGGCGGCAGCCCCGCGTCGCCGTCGAGCAGCCGGGCGGCGACGGCGTGCGCGACGGCCGTTTCCGCCGGCATCGTGTCGACCATGTCGACTGCCGCGAGCAACGATGACGCGGTGTCCGCCGCCGCGCAGTCGGCCGGCACGAATGCCGCGACGATGCGCGCGGCCTCGCCGTGGACGACGCTCGCACATGCGCCGTCGATCAACGGATGCGCGGCGAGCGCCGCCTCGATCTCGCCGAGTTCGATCCGGTGCCCGCGCACCTTCACCTGTCGATCCTCGCGGCCGAGGAATTCGAGCGTCCCGTCCGGCCAGTAGCGGCCGCGGTCGCCGGTGCGATACCAGCGGCCCGACGCGTGCTGCACGAAACGCTGCGCGGTCAGCTCGGGATCGTTCCGGTAGCCGCGCGCGAGACTGTCGCCACCGATCAGCAATTCGCCCGGCACGTAATCGGGCACATCGCGTCCGTCGCCATCGACGACGCGATACGCCTGCCCCGGCAACGGCCGGCCGTACGGAATCGAACGCCAGTGCGGCGGCACGTCGCGCACCGTCTGCACGTTCGACCAGATGCCGGCCTCGGTCGCGCCGCCGAGCGCGTGGAACGCACAGGCGTCGCCGCAGCGCTCGCGCAGGCGCGCCGGCAGGTCGAGCGCGATCCAGTCGCCGGACAGCAGCGCCGCGCGCACGCTGCGGCACGCGTCGCGCGCCGCCGGCACGGCCAGCGCCATTTCCAGCAGCGCGGGCGCCGAGTTCCACAGCGTCACGCGGTGCTGCGCGATCAGTTCGATCCAGCGTGCCGCATCGCGCGCTTCGTCCTGCGTCGGCAGCACGAGCTGCGCACCGGCGCCCAGCGCGCCGAACAGGTCGTACACCGACAGATCGAAATCGAGCGCCGACACCGCCAGCAGCCGGTCGTCCGCGCGCACGCCGAGCAGCGCATCGATCGCATCGATCGTGTTGACGGCCGCCGCGTGCGTCATCTCGACGCCCTTCGGCACGCCCGTCGAACCGGACGTGTAGATCACGTAAGCCGTCGCCCGCGGCGCGACCTCGAGCGGCGCGGCCAGCGGCGCATGCCGCAGCAGCGCGGCGATGCCGACATGCGGCAGCGGCCCGTCCGCGCAGGCGGTGTCGACGATCGCGGCCTTCACGCCCGCCGCGCGCTCGATCAGCGCCTTGCGCGCGACCGGCTGCGCGATGTCGAGCGGCACGTAGCACGCGCCGGCCGCCAGCACGCCGAATACGGCCGCGACCTGCTCGGGCCCGCGCGGCAAGCTGATCTCGACGGCATCGCCGTGCCCGATCCCGGCCGCGCGCAACCCGCCCGCGATCGCGAGCGCCTGCGCGGCCAGTTCGCCGCGCGTCACCGCGCGATCGCCGCATCGCACGGCGACGGCGGCCGGCTCGCGTGCGGCCAGCGCGAAGAAATCGTGATGCAGCGTGCGCGCACGGCCGGGGGCCGGCAACGCGTTGAGCGCATCGCGCACGCGCCGCTGCGCGGACGGCAACTCGACCGCGATCGGCAGCCGCCAGTCGCGATCGCACAGCGCCTGCACGAACGCGACATACGCGCCGAACATCACGTCGATCATCCCGTCCGGGAACAGGCCGTCGACGCTGTCCCACGCAAGCAGCGCGCCGCCCGGCACGCGATAGAGCTGATGATCGAGCCATACCTGCGGCGTCTGCGAAATCATGTCGTGCAGATCGCCGAACACCTGCGCGAACGCAGCGGGCACGAACGGCTCGTCGCCGAGATTGCACGAGAACACGACCGGCGCCGCGCGCGGCGTGCCCTGCCGACGCGCATCGCGCAGCACGTCGAGCGCCGGATACGCGGCCTGCGCGATCGCACCGTGCAGCCGCTGCTGGAACGCGCGCACCGTGTCGGCCGCGCTCGCATCGGCGTGCACGTCGCATTCGACGAGCAACAGCGTCGTGAAATCGGCGATCACGCGGCCCAGATCGGGCGCATCGCCGTGCCGGTCGAACAGCGGCACGTTGAGCAGGAACGCCTGCCGGCCGCTCCAGCGCGCGAGCACCGCCGCGAATGCCGCACCGAACACCGACGACAACGTGACGCCATGCTGCGCGGCCCGCGCCTGCAGGCGCGTCAACTCGTCCGTGCTCAGCGTATGCGCGACGCGGCTGAAACGCGGCGCACGGATCGTTTCCGGCGCACGGGCGAGCGGCAGCGCCGGCCCTTCCGGCAGCGTCGCGAGCCGCGCCTGCCATGCGTCGCGCGCCGCGGCCCGCGCATCGCGCGTATCGGCCGCGCGACGCGCGAGCCAGGCCGGGAACCACGTCGACGGCGCAGCCGGCAGCGCCGACGGCTCGGCATAGGCGACGCCGATCTCCTGCATCAGCAGCCGCACGCTGTCCACGTCGGCCGCGAGCAGGTCGACGCTCAGCCACACGCGATCCTCGCCGCCGGGCATCTGCGCGAGCCCCATCATGAACACTTGCGCGTGCTCGACGTCGAGACATTCGTGCGAGCGGAATGCGCGCAGCGACGCCCATTCGGCTTCCGCTTCGGCCGCCGTCCGGTCGCGCCAGTCCGCGTGCGCGAACACCGGCGCGTCCGGCGCCGCGACGATCTGCTGGCGGCCGCCGTCGAAGCGCGCGCGCAGCATCGGATGACGCTCGCGCACGCGCCGGCACGCGGTGTCCAGCCGAACCGGATCGATCGCGCGGCTGCGGAATTCGAGAAACGCGTGGCAACTCACGTTGCCGAGCACCTCGCCGTCGCCGCGGCCGAGCCAGTACGCCTGCTGCACCGCCGACAACTCGAACGGCGCGTGCACGTCGACGGCTTCGGCAGCGACGACGGCTTCCGCCCGCGCGATACGCGGCGCAGTCGCGAGCAACGCGGTCCACGCGCCGAGCGTCGGCGTACGCGCGAGCGCGTCGAAGGTCAGCGCATGGCCGAGCCGGTTCAAGCGCGTCTGCAGATACATCAACCGGATCGAATCGAGGCCGCAGCTCAGCAGGTCCTCGTCATCGTCGAGCGACGCGATCTCGTCGACGGCTTCGTCGAGCAGCTCGGCGATCAGCGCAACGAGCCGCGCGCGACAGTCAGTGGGAGAACAACAGGAAGGATCGGAATGGTCGGTAGTGGAATCGACAACGGTCTGGCTCATGGGCACGCCTTGTATGGGTCGTTCGACGGCGGGTCCGCGCGGCGGCGGCCACCTGCGAATGAGAATCTATCTCATTAACACCCATGAGCCCGGTCGATTCCTTTAGGCGGCCGGTCAGTTGTTTTAGATCGCCGCGCCCGTCAATTCCTCATGATCCATTGCGTTGGGCGACACGCGAATATCGCTCGGCGAAATGCCGTAGCGCTTGCGGAACGCGATCGAAAAATGCGCGGGGCTGTAGCCGACGCGGTACGCGACGGTCGACACGTTCGCATCCTCCGCGCACAGCATCGCGTGCGCGGTCCGCAGCCGGTATTCCTGCAGATACGCGTACACGCTCGTGCCGAACACCTTGCGGAAGCCGGCCGTCAGCTTGCGCGAATTCATCCCGACGCGGCCCGCGAGCGCATCGAGCGTCGGCGGGTGCTGGAGCTCGCGCGTCAGGATGTCGCTCGCCGCATACACGCGCTCGACATCCGACGACGTGACCCGCACGTCGGCCGGCGCGGACTGCCGCTGCGTGGCCAGCAACTGCGCGCTCAGCGCGGTCAGCTCGAACGCCTTCGCCTTCAGGTAGTACTCGCGCACCGCGCCCTCGAACGGGCAGGTGGCGATCTGCACGGCGAGCGCCTGCAGCGCCTTCGACGCCGGGCAACTGACGATGCGCGGATCGCCGCCCGTCGGCGCGAGCATCTTCTCCGGCAGCAGGCTCAGGTTGCGGTCGAGCGCGTCGAGGCCGAGCTGCACGATCGTGTAGCGCAGCGGCACGTCGCGGTCGTAGATCTGGTGGGTCGTGAATTCGCCGTCGTTGGCGATCACGCACAGGCCCGGCCCCTTGATGCATTGCTCGGGCTGGCCCGGCACGCGGCAGCGCAACTGCCCGCTCTGCACGAGGACGAGCTTCAGCCCTTTTTCGAGCGGCTCCTCGTACCAGTCGCGGCTATCCGAGCACAGCGTGCCGCTCATGAGTTTCATGCCCGTGTCGATGTGCACCACACCCGGATGATTGCCGGGCACGAGCACCGGCGGGTGACGTCGTGACGAAGCGAAGGAGGTCGATCTCATCGGAGGTCCGTTGGTTAGGCGGCACGCGCGGACCGGCGCGCGCCGGCGGCAACCGGCCGATTGTCCGGCCGGACCGGGCGGGTGCCGCGCGACCGGCGCCCGATCGAACGAAATTGCCGCGATATCGAAAGAAACGGCGCTATCGCAGCACCTGTTACAAATGATAATACCTCTCATTTACATTTTCTGACAACTTGCCGGAACCCAAGGTCAGCGCATGCAATCCTCCCCTTCCTCCCTGGCGGCGGCCGTGCCGGCCGACGCGCCCGACTGGCCCGACGACTTCGCGCGCCGCTACCGCGACGCCGGCTACTGGCAGGACACGACGTTCTTCGACGCGCTCGATGCCTGCGCGCAGCGCCATCCCGACGCGCTCGCCGTCGTCGACGGCGCGCTGCGGCTGTGCTATCGCGATCTGCTCGCGCGCATTCGCCGCCTCGCGGGCGGCCTCGCGCGCCTCGGCCTGGTACGCGGCGACGCGGTCGTCGTCCAGTTGCCGAACGGCGCGCGCTTCATCGAGACGTGCTTCGCGCTGTTCCAGCTCGGCGTGCGGCCGGTGCTCGCGCTGCCCGCGCACCGTCACTACGAGATCGGCGCGTTCTGCCGCTTCGCCGGCGCGCGTGCTTATCTCGGCGCGTCGCAGCTCGGCGATTTCGACTGCCGGCCGCTCGCGGCCGCCTTGCAGGCCGAGTGCCCGACGCTCGAGCACATCGTGATGGCCGGCGACGACCACGCATTCACGTCGTTCGACGCGCTGTACGACGCGGCGCCCATGCTCGACTGCGCGGCGCGCGCCGACGATATCGCGTGCTTCCAGTTGTCAGGCGGCACGACCGGCACGCCGAAGCTGATTCCGCGCCGCCATCGCGAATACCTGCACAACGTGCGCGCGTGCAGCGCCGCGAGCGGGTTCGATGCCGACACCGTCTATCTGGCCGCGCTGCCGATGGCGCACAACTTCACGCTGTGCTGCCCCGGCACGATCGGCGCATTGCTCGCGGGCGGCCGGGTGGTGACGACCGCGCGGCCCGAGCCCGACCAGAGCTTCGCGCTGATTGCGCAGGAACGTGTCACGCATACCGCGCTCGTGCCGCCGCTCGCGCTGCTGTGGCTCGACGAGCAGCCGCAACGGCAGGCCGACCTGTCGAGCCTGCGCGTGCTGCAGGTCGGCGGCGCGCGGCTGATGGACCACGCGGCCGAACGCGTGACGCCCGTGCTCGGCTGCCGGTTGCAGCAGGTGTTCGGCATGGCCGAAGGGCTGATCTGCTGCACGCGGCTCGACGACGCACCGGAACGGATCGCGCACACGCAGGGCCGCCCGGTCTCGGACGGCGACGAAGTGCGCATCGTCGACGCAACCGGCGCACCGGTCGCGCCCGGCGAGATCGGCGAACTGCAGGTACGCGGCCCGTACACGATCCGCGGCTACTACCGGCTCGCGGCGCACGACGCGACGGCATTCACGGCCGATGGCTTCTATCGCAGCGGCGACCGCGTGCGGCGCACTGCGGACGGCGACCTGGTCGTCGAAGGTCGCGACAAGGACCAGATCAACCGCGGCGGCGAGAAAGTCTCGGCCGAGGAAGTGGAAAACCTGCTGCTCGCGCATCCGCAGGTGCACGACGCGGCGGTCGTCGCGATGCCCGATCCGATGCTCGGCGAACGGACCTGCGCGTTCGTCGTCGCGCGCGCGCCTGCCCCGTCCCGACTCGTGCTGAAACGCTACCTGCGCGACTGCGGGCTCGCGGCGTTCAAGATCCCCGACCGCATCGAATTCATGCCGCGCTTTCCCGAAACCGGCATCGGCAAGACCAGCAAGAAATCGCTGCGCGACCTGTTGCGCCGCCAGTTGCAGGCGGCCGCATGAGCGCGCACCCGACCGATTCGAACTGGATTCGCGAGTTGCGGCTGTCGCCGTGCCCGCGTGCGCAGCTCGTCTGCTTCCCGCACGCGGGCGGCACCGCGAATTTCTTTCGCGGCTGGAGCCGTGCGCTGCCGTGGGACGTCGATCTGCTCGCGCTGCAGTATCCGGGCCGCGAGGAACGCTTCGGCGAGCCGTGCCTGCCCTCGATCGAAGCGCTCGCCGGCCCCGCCGCCGACGCGCTGCAACGCTATGCGCACGCGCCGCTCGTGCTGTTCGGGCACAGCCTCGGCGCGGCGCTCGCGTACGAGGTCGCGGTACGGCTCGAGGCGCGCGGCGCCGCGCCGCTTTACGTGGCGGTGTCCGCACTGCCGCCGCCGCATCGCCAGCGCGCATCGGATCTGCACCTGCAATCCGACGACGCGCTCGTCGGCGACGTCTCCCGGCTGTCCGGCGAGCACGCCGCGCTGCTCGCCGATCCGGAAATGCGCGCGATCTACCTGCCGATGATCCGCCACGACTACCGCGCGATCGAAACGTATCGGCGCGAGCGGCCGCCGCGCATCGATGCGCCGCTCGGCGTGATGCTGCCGCTCGCCGATACCGAGCTCGACAGCGATGAGGCGCATGCGTGGCAGGACGTCGCGGCGCGCCCGATCCGCGTCGAGACGTTCAACGGCGACCACTTCTACCTGCGGCACCAATACCCGGCGGTGATCGCACATCTGGTCGAACGGATCGACCAATCCCTTCGTTACGGAAAGGAGTACACATGAAAACACCGGACGCCTGCACGGGGCTTCCCGACATTCGCGAAGCCATCGATCGTCTGGACGCCGACATCATCGACGCGCTCGGCCGGCGCATGCAGTACGTGAAAGCCGCGTCGCGCTTCAAGCCGGACGAAGCGAGCATCGCCGCGCCGGAACGGGTGGCCGCGATGCTGCCCGACCGGCGCCGCTGGGCCGAGCAGGCCGGCCTCGACGCCGACTACGTCGAGACGCTGTTCGCCCAGCTCATCGCCTGGTACATCGCGCAGCAAACGCAATACTGGCGACAACAGCGGGGGCTCGCATGAACGCCGGCCTTCCGCTGCTGCACGACACGTTCGCGCGTGCGGCCCGCCGCGCCGCCGCCACCGGCACGCCGACGCTCGCGTCGGTCTCGGTGCCGCTGCGCCCGCTCGACTTCTTCGACCTGATCGCCGCGTGGGACGACGGCGCGACGCCATGGTGCTTCCACGAAGCCGGCGATGCGTCCGTCACGCTCTACGGCTGGGACTGCGCGGCCGAACTGAGCGCCACCGGCGACACGCGCTTCGCGCAGATCGATGCGCGTTGGCGCGCCCTCGTGCGCGACGCGGTCACGGCCGGCCCGCAGCCGCCGCGGCTGGTCGGCGGCTTCCGGTTCGATGCGCAAGGCCCGCGCAGCGCGCACTGGGCATCGTTTCCCGATGCGAGCATGACGTTGGCGAAACTGCTGATCGTGCGCGAAGGCGATGCGCACTGGGCCGTCTGCCAGCAGGTCGTCGCCGCTCACGACGATCCGGCCGCGCTCGCGCATGCGTGCCTCGCGCGGATCGAGTCGCTCGGCACGCTTGCGCCGGCCGCGGAAGACGACGCGCCGCAACTGCTGCACACGCAGGCGCTGCAGGCCAGCGAATGGCAGCACGAAGTCCGCCGTGCGGTGGATGCGATCCACGACGGCGCGTTCGGCAAGGTCGTGCTCGCCCGCGACGTGCTCGAACAGTACGCACGGCCCGTCGCGATCGCGCCGCTGCTGCGCCGGTTGCGACGGCGCGACGCGCATGCGCACCTGTTCGCGGTCCGTCGCGACGGGGCGTGCTTCGTCGGCGCGACGCCGGAACGGCTCGCGCGTGTCGCGGCCGGCGACGTGCGCACGCATGCGCTGGCCGGTACGATCCGGCGCGGCGCCACGCCCGACGACGATCGCGCACTCGGCGCCGCGCTCATGGCGTCCGCGAAGGAACGGCTCGAGCATGCGCTCGTCGTCGACGCCATCCGTGCCGCGCTCGCGCCGCTGTCGCGTGAGCTCGACGTGCCCGATCAACCGTCGCTGCACCGCTTGCCGAAGCTTCAGCACCTGAGCACGCCGATTCGCGCGACGCTGAATGCGGAGGCGACGCTGTTGCAGGTCGTCGCGGCGCTGCACCCGACGCCGGCGGTCGCCGGCCATCCGCGCGCGCCGGCGCTCGACCATATCCGTGCGCACGAAGGCTTCGATCGCGGCTGGTATGCGGCGCCGATCGGCTGGATCGACGCGCACGGCAACGGCGATTTCATCGTCGCGCTGCGTTCGGCGCTGATCGCGGGCGGCGCGTGCCGGCTGTTCGCGGGCTGCGGCATCGTCGCCGATTCCGAGCCGGTCAACGAATATCAGGAAACCGAACTTAAGCTGTCCGGCATGCGGGCGGCGATCCGCGTGCGCGAGGCGGCGGCGGAGCGTCCGGGCCGCACGCAGGCGTCGGCTTCGTCGATGGTCGACTGATCGCGTCGACGATCAAAGCAACGGCAGCGTTTGCCGGATATGCTCGGCGAATGCTGCCGTCAGATGCGACGGCCGCTTCCGGTCGAACCTCAGCGTAATGCCCACCGCCGGCAACGGCGGCAAGCGCGGATCGCCGTGGACGATCGCGAGGTCGGCCGGCACGGCCGTCTGCGTCATCACCGCGAACGCCTGCCCCGAGCGCACCAGCGCGATCAGCCCGGCGAGACTGCTGCTCGCATACGCGACGCGGTAGTCGCGGCCGGCGCGATTCAACGCGTCGCAGGCCGCGAGGTGATCGAGCGTGTCGCGATCGGACAGCGCGAGCGGCAACGGATCGAAATGCGCGGGTTCGAGCCCCGGATAACCGATCCAGACCAGCGGCTCGCGGCGAATGACGTCGTCGGTCGCGCCGTCGTCCGGCACGGAAATCATCGCCAGATCGACCGCGCGCTTCTCCAGGTGTTCGACGAGCCGCGGCGTCGGCCCGCAGACGACTTCGACGATCGCCTGCGGATGCTGGCTCGAAAACTGCCGCAGCAGCGACGGCAGCCACACTTCGGCGTAATCGTCGGGGCACCCGAACCGGATCGTCCCCGACAGCCCCGTGCCGCACAGGTCGGCCATCGCCTCGTCGTGCAGCCGCAGGATGCGCTGCGCGTGCACGAGCAGCCGCTCACCCGGATGCGTCAGCACGACGCCACGGCCGGTGCGCTGGAACAACGGCTGGTCGACCGCTTCCTCGAGCCGCTTCATCTGCTGGCTGAGCGCGGATTGCGTGCGGCCGACGCGCGCGGCCGCGCGGCTCAGCGCGCGCACCTCGGCGATCACGACGAACGAGCGCAGCAGGTCGATGTCGAGCGAAAGCGCCAAGGTATTAGCTCCTTTTCTACCTTGCATTAGGACTATTCGTTTCCATCAAACCAGACCCGCGCCTAGACTGCAAGCGATCCCTGCCCTTTTGCCGGAGCCGCCCGATGTCCCTGAACGACGATGCAACCTTCTGGCGCAACGCCAGGCAGCACCTGGTCCGCTACGGCGGCACGTTCGAACCGGTGATCATCGAGCGCGCGAAAGGCAGCTTCGTCTACGACGCCGACGGCCGCGCGATCCTCGATTTCACGTCGGGCCAGATGAGCGCGGTGCTCGGCCACAGCCATCCGGAGATCGTCTCCGTCATCGGCGAATACGCGGGCAAGCTCGACCACCTGTTCAGCGGGATGCTGTCGCGGCCGGTCGTCGATCTCGCGACGCGCCTCGCCGACCTCACGCCCGCCGGGCTCGACCGCGCGCTGCTGCTCAGCACCGGCGCGGAATCGAACGAGGCGGCGATCCGGATGGCGAAGCTCGTCACCGGCAAGTACGAGATCGTCGGCTTCGCGCAGTCGTGGCACGGGATGACGGGCGCCGCCGCGTCGGCCACGTACAGCGCCGGCCGCAAGGGCGTCGGCCCCGCGTCGGTCGGCTCGTTCGCGATTCCGGCGCCGTTCGCGTACCGGCCGCGCTTCGAGCGCAACGGTGCGTACGATCCGCTCGCCGAACTCGACTACGCGTTCGACCTGATCGACCGCCAGTCGAGCGGCAACCTCGCCGCGTTCATCGCGGAGCCGATCCTCAGTTCGGGCGGAATCATCGAATTGCCGGAAGGCTATATGGCCGCGCTCAAGCGCAAGTGCGAGGAACGCGGGATGCTGCTGATCCTCGACGAGGCGCAGACGGGCGTCGGCCGCACCGGCACGATGTTCGCGTGCCAGCGCGACGGCGTGACGCCCGACATCCTGACGCTGTCGAAGACGCTCGGCGCCGGGCTGCCGCTCGCGGCGATGGTCACGTCCGCGGCCATCGAGGAGCGCGCGCACGCGCTCGGTTACCTGTTCTACACGACGCACGTGTCCGACCCGCTGCCGGCGGCGGTCGGCCTGCGCGTGCTCGACGTCGTACAGCGCGACGGTCTCGTCGCGCGCGCCAACACGATGGGCGAGCGGCTGCGGCGCGGCCTGCTCGACCTGATGGAGCGCTTCGACTGCATCGGCGACGTACGCGGGCGCGGGCTGCTGCTCGGCGTCGAGATCGTCAAGGATCGCCGCACCAGGGAGCCGGCGGATGGGCTCGGCGCGAAGATCACGCGCGAGTGCATGAACCTTGGGCTCAGCATGAACATCGTGCAGTTGCCCGGCATGGGCGGCGTGTTCCGAATCGCGCCGCCGCTGACCGTCAGCGACGAAGAGATCGACCTCGGCCTGTCGCTGCTGGAGCAGGCGATCACGCGCGCGCTGTAACGCTCCCCCCCCCCCCAACTCACGCGCGCCGTCGCGCCGGCTCAACCGGCCGGTGCGACGGACTCCCGATCGATCACGCCGCTTGCGCCGCCCATGCTTCGGCGTCGGCGCCGGCCGGCAGCCGCAGCGGGCTCGACGGATCGGTCGCCGCGCGCCACACGGCTTCGGCAACATCCTGCGCATGGGTGATCGGCCCCGATGCATCGAGCATCCGCGCGACGGCCTGGCCGACGAATTCCGCATACGCTTCGTGGTCGAAGCCGTGCATGTTGGCCCGCGCGTTGTCCGCGAAACGCGTGTCGGGCGCGCGGCCCGGCAGCACCAGATGCGCGCGCACGCCGAACGGCTCGAGTTCGACCGCCATCGATTCGGTGAACGCATTCACCGCCGCCTTGCTCGCGCGGTACGCGCTGACGAGCGGCAATGCCTTCAGCGTGACGCTCGACGTGACGTTCACGACCACGCCGGCGCCGCGCGCGCGAAACTGCGGCAGCACCGCCTGCGTCACCGCGATCGTGCCGATCGTGTTGGTGTCGAACAGCGCGCGCACCGTGTCGAGCGGCGTGAGCTCGGCCGGGGCGGCCGCGCCGAAGCCCGCGTTGTTGACGAGCACGTCGATCGGGCCAGCGGCCTCGATCGCGGTGCGAATGCTGTCCGCGTTCGTCACGTCGAGCGGCAGCACGCGCAAGCGCTCCGACGGCGGCAGCACGTCGTCGCCCGGCTTGCGCATCGTCGCGACGACCCGCCAGTCGCGGGCGAGGAAATGGCGCGCGATTTCGAGGCCGAAGCCGGAAGAACAGCCGGTAATCAGTACGGTCTTCATGCGAACTCCTGGGGTGTGTTGAGCATGTGTCCGTACGATAGATGGCCGGAACCGTATTCGCTACAATCGAAAATCCGCTTTTCTTTTGCGAGAGTCCGGCAATGAGCGACCCGCTGACCGAAGTCGTGACGCTGCTGCAACCCGGCGCGCGGCACGCCAAGTACGTGCGCGGCGCGAGCCCGTGGGCGATCAATCGCGTGGTCGCCGGCGAGCCGTTCTACTGTGCGGTCCTCGACGGCGGGTGCCGGATCGCGATCGACGGGCACGCGCCGATCGAGCTGCTGCCCGGCGATTTCGTGCTGATTCCGGCGGCCTACGGCGTGGCGCTGTCGAGCCTCGACGCGCCGGCGCCGGGCGTCGAAACCGCGCCGCCCGTCCCGCTCGCCCCTGGCGAGTACCGGATCGGCGACCCGACCAACCCGATCGATACGCGGATGATGGTCGGCAACTGCAGTTTCGGTTCGCCCGATGCATCGCTGCTGGTGTCGTTGCTGCCCCGCTTCGTGCACGTACGCGGCGAGCCGCGGCTGACCACGCTCGTGCAACTGGTGCGCGACGAGTCGCACGCACAGCGGCCGGCCCGCGAGATCGTGCTCGCGCGCCTGCTGGAAGTGCTGCTGATCGAGGCGCTGCGGTTCACGACCGGCACCCACGCATCTCCCGGCCTCGTGCGCGGGCTCGCCGACAGCCGCCTCGCGGCCGCGCTCCGCCGGATGCACGAACGCCCCGCGCACCCGTGGACGATCGTCGAGCTCGCGAAGGAGGCCGCGTTGTCGCGCTCGACGTTCTTCGAGCGCTTCAGCCGCGCGGTCGGCGTCGCGCCGATGGAGTACCTGCTGACGTGGCGCATGGCGCTCGCGAAGGATCTGCTCCGCCGCAACGAAGGCCGCATCGCGGAAATCGCGGCGCGCGTCGGCTACCGCTCCGCGAGCACCTTCAGCGTCGCGTTCACGCGGCATGTCGGCCGCCCGCCCGCGCAATACGCGCGCGACGAACAGATAGCGATCGAACCATGAACCGCACCGCCCGCCCCCGTCGCCTCGCCGGCTGCGGATCCATCCCGTCACGCGATGACGACGTGCGAGGAACCCGATGACGACCGCGACGAACCGAACCGGCACGACCGACCACTGGCTCGTCGCGCGCCGCGATGCGGACACCGGCATCGAAAGCCTGCACGCGCATTTCACCGGCCATGCGTACGATGCGCACGACCACGACGACATGCTGGTGGGCTTCACCGAACAGGGCGTGCAGCGCTTCCAGTGCCACCGCTCGCTGCATACCAGCGTGCCGGGCCGCGCGATCCTGATCGAGCCGGGCGCGATGCACGATGGCCACGCGCCCGAAGCCGGCGGCTTCACGTACGGGATGCTGTACCTGCCGCAGGCATGGGTCGAGCGCGCCGCGCGCCGGCTCGACCTGCCGGGCCTCGGCAGCGTCGAAGCGACGTTCGGCCATACGCTCGTCGACGATCGCGGCCTCGTCGACGCGATCCGGAACGCGTTCTTCGCGATCCACGACAACGAAGGCCGGCTCGCACGCGACCAGACGCTCGACCGCTTGCTGATGCGGCTCGGCAGCCAGCTGGGCGGCCCGCTCGCGCTGGAAAGCGCCGTCGTGCCGCCCGCGATCGCGCACGTGCGCGACCTGTTGCACGCACACATGGACGGCAACCTCGGCCTCGACGAACTCGCGAGCGTCGCCGGCATCGACCGGTTCCGGCTGACGCGGATGTTCCAGCGTGCGTTCGGCACGTCGCCGCACGCGTATCTCGTGCGCCTGCGGCTGCGTGCCGCGCGCAAGCTGCTCGCCGCCGGCCGCACGCCCGCGCAGGCGGCCGCCGACGTCGGCTTCGCCGATCAGAGCCACCTCGGCCGCTGGTTCCGCCGCGCGTACCGGATCACGCCGGCCGCGTACCGGCAACTTTGCACAAACGTTCCAGACTGATCGCGCGCGCCGTCCGATCATGAGCGCTCCAACCAGGAGCAAGCATGTTCGATACCAAAGTAGCGCTGATCGTGCGCGACGATCTCGCGGCGTGGCAGAAACTCAACGTGGTCGCGTTTCTCGCGACGGGTGTCGCGGCCGGTGCGCCGGACGCCCTCGGCGAGCCTTACGAGGATGCGGCCGGGCGCCGTTACAGCCGGATGTTCGGCCAGCCGATGCTGGTGTTCGCGGCCGACTTGAACGGCTTGCAGGCCGCGCACCGGCAGGCGCTGTCGCGCGAACTGACGATCGTGCCCTACGTGCGCGCGATGTTTTCGACCGGGCACGACGCGGCCAACCGCGCGGCGTTCCGCGCCGAGGATGCGGACAATCCCGATCTGGTCGGCCTGGCGCTGCACGGGCCGAAGAAGGCCGTCGACAAGGCGGTGAAGGGGCTGGCGCTGCATGCGTGAAGCCGGCGTACCCGACTCCCGTCGCCGGCTCAGCGATGCGCAAGCACGTTGACGAGCTTGCCGAACGGGTCGCGCACGTAAAACCGCCGTACGCCCCACGGTTCGTCGGCCGGCCCGTATTCGACGGACATGCCGGCCGCCCGAACCCGCGCGAGCGCTTCATCGACATCGTCGACCTCGATCGACAGATCGGGCGTCGGCGTGCCCGATCCGCCGTGCGACGCGAAGCTGATCTGCACGTCCATCTGCTCGGCGTTGCCGTAGGTCGCGATCCAGCCGTGGTCCATCAGCAGGTCGAGACCGAAGATCCGTTGGTAGAAGCGCCTGGCGTCGTCGATCGAGCGTGTATCGACGTTGGCGACGATCCGTTTGACTTTCATCGGGTTCCTTCACGAGTCGGGCAGTCTCGCGAAGCTACACCGGAACCGCGCGCGCAACCAGTGCGTCAGCGGCCGGCCGTCTCCATGTCCGAGCAGCGCGGCCGCGCGGGCCGCGCGCCGTGCTTGCCGGCCAGCCAGACGCCGATCGCGACGACGACGATGCCGACGTAGGTCGTCACCTCGATCCGGTCGCCGAACATCCATGCGGCCCACAGCAGCGTCACCGGCGGTTCGAGATAGACGAGCGTCGCCACGCGCGTCGCGGGCATGCGCTTGAGGAGCGCCCACAGCGACAGGTAAGCGATGAAAGTCGAGAACACCGTCAGCCACACGACCGACACCCACACGTTCGGCTGCGTCGGCACATGCAGGTCGCCGGTGACGAGCCCGCACGCCGCGAACAGCACGAGGCTCACGCAACCCTGCACGAACAGCGGCAGGAACAGCCCGTCCTCGTTGCTGCGCGCGGCCGTCAGCGCGCGGCGGCGCTGATAGATCGTCGCGATCGACAGTCCGAACGCGGACACCAGCGGCAGCAGGTACATCACGATCCCGACCGACCCGGCCGGCAGCGCATATTGCCCGCCGATCACGATGCCCACGCCGACGAACCCGACGACGAGCCCGGCCCACTGGCGCGCCCCGCTGCGCTCGCTGCCGCCGAACGACGTCATCGCCGCCGTGATGAGAGGTTGCAACGCCGCGACGATCGCGGCGATGCCCGGCGGCAGGCCATGCTGGATCGCGACGTACACACAGGCCAGATAGAGGAACTGCGACAGGAAGCCGATCACCGCGTGATAGCGGATTTTTTCGAGCGTCAGACGCGCGAGCTGGCGATTGAGGACGATCGCAAGGCACAGCGTGACGAGCAGGAACCGCCAGAACAGCAGATTGAACGCGCCGGCCGTCTCCGCGCCGAGCTTGGCGCCGATGAACCCGGAACTCCACGACAGGACGAAAACGAGTTGGAGCAGGAAAAGCTGCATGGCGCGACGGTTCTCAGAAAGTGGCCGGAGCCAGACGCTGGTCGCCCAGGTCTTCCGGCCGGATCGGTTCGAGCCCCAGGCGCAGGTACTGCAATTCGGCGTCGTCCCGAAGGGCACGCTGCAGCGCCAGCCAGTTGACGACGGTGCGCGGAATACCGTCGTCCGACGCGAGATGCCAGAACCCGTTGTCGTCCTCGCGCGTGGTCGGGCAATGAAACGACAGCACCAGCGACATGCGACGCCCGCCCTGAACCGGTTCGACGCCATGAAACAGCTTGCTGCCGTAGATCAGCAGCGCGTCGCCCGCATTGTCCAGATTCGCGGTCTTGACGTGCCGGCGTTCGCGATCGTAGCGATCGAACGTCTCCGCCATCGATTCGTAGAACAGAAAGTTGCCGCCTTCGTACTCGACGCGATCCGACAACACGATGTTCAGCACGAAACTGGTGCCGTCGGTATGCCACATGCCCAGTTGTTCCTTGCCGTCGCGCTGGTCCGTCGGATAGTAGTAATTGAACTGCGAGCGCGCATTGGCCATCGGGTACGGAATCAACGGCACGCCGGCGAGGCGCGACACCCGCAGCAGGAACACGCGATCGTGCATCATGTCGTCAATGAACCGCGAGCGGTTCGTCACCGCACGCACGCGCTTCGAGATGATCCAGTTGCTGCTCGACGCACTGCGCTCCAGCGCGCGGCCGATCTCGCGCAACGCGTCGACCGCTTCGTCGGAAAACAAGCCGCGCAGGTGACACACCGCGTTCAGCGCATCCGAGCGCGTACCGCGCATCGGCACGTCGCGATAGCCGAGATCGTCGAGGTTGCGGCGGTAGCGCACCTCGTAGCCGTCGCGCAGGCACGCGCTGGACCAGCGCATCGGTTCCGTCGATGCGTCGAGCCTGCCGCCGACGTTCGCGCCGACGGACAGCGACGTCCGCAGCGCCAGCCTCACCCGGCCGAACCCGCGCGCAAACACCGGCAATGCATTTCCCTTGTTCATCGCGTGCCTCGCTGTCGACGTTTCGCCATTCAGCCCTTGAACTGCGCAATCTGGTACACGACGCTGCCATCCCCGCTGCGCAGCTCGTCGATCACGCGGCAGTTGCCGTGGCTCAGGCGAACGTGGCGGAATTGCTCCGGCGTGTATTTCAGGCAGACGTTGGTGATCAGATGCCCGTCGGCCCCTGCCTTCGACACCGGCTGCAGCGTGACCGCCACGTGGAACTGGTCGCCGAGCAGATTGAGCCGCACGATCGACACGTGATGCTTGCCGAGCGGCTCGAAACCCTGCTGCCGGCTGACGATTTCGGAGAACCGCACCATGTTCTCGTTCTGGTAGAAGTTGTAGATGGGCTCTTCGCGCCCTTCCACGAGCAACTGCATCTCCGACACGACGTAAGTCGACTTGCCGCCGAGATTGCGAATCAGCCGGCCGATCGTCACCGGCAGCTCGTTGCCTTCCTGGAATCCGAGCATCGTGATGAACGTCACGTCCTGGCCCAGGTCGATATGGTTCCACTGCACGTTCCGGTAATCGTCGGCGATGTAGTTGAAGCAGCCGGGCGTTTTCAGGAACGGCATGATCGCGTGCCGCATCGCGTCTTCCGACGACTCGTTGATGTCGACGGCCGTGTAACGCAGATGGTTCGGGCCGCCGCCGCTGACCGCCTTCATCAGCTCGGTCGTCTTGACCGGCTCGGGCCCGAGCTCGATGTAATGCACATGGCGGCCGCGCGACAACGTCGCGAGCCGCTCGCTCAATGCGCCGATCGCTTCGCGTAACGACCCGTTACCGTCGCGATCCGCGCACAACGCCGGGCTTCGCACGCCCAGCTCGTTCAGGTTGCGCATCAGCGCAAAGACTTCGCGCCCCGCTTCCCGCCGCCGCACGTCATCGTCCGTGCGATGCAACGTCGAATATTTTTCGTGATTCTCGACCGTCCATACCGACTCCGCCTTCAGCTTCCTGTCCCGCACCAATGCATCTACGACAAAATCATTGATCGACATGAATCGTTCCCCGGATGCGTGCAACGCCCGACCGGCTGCCTGCCGTTGTCTGCCTGTTGACCCGAGAATATGGGATGCCCAATAATTCCGTCAATCGACATTACCTGAATCACTGATTCGGAAAAACCAAATCATGCCGCGTACCCTGGACGTCGACCTGCTGCGTACCTTCCACGCCGTCGCGAAGCTCGGCCGCTTCAAGGATGCGGCCGTTCATGTAAACCGCAGCCCGTCGTCGGTCACCGCGCAGATTCAGAAGCTGGAAGAGATGGTCGCGCAGCGGCTGTTCACGCGAAACAACCAGGCGGTCGAACTCACGCAGTTCGGCCACAAGCTGCTGAGCGACACCACCGAGTTCCTGCTGAGCCACGACCGGCTCGTCGAATCGCTGTCGCCGCAGATGCTGACCGGCAAGCTGCGGCTCGGCATCCCCGATTCCTACGCCGCGCACTTCATGGCCGAATTCCTGCCGCGCTTCGCCGCCGACCGGCCGCTGCTGGAACTGACGGTCGAAGCGCGCTCCAGCGAAGAGTTGCAACTGCTGTTCTCGCGTGGCCAGCTCGACATCACGATCGCCGTGGTGCCGAAAGCGCTGCCGCACGCCGAACTGCTCAGCAAGACGCATCCGGTGTGGGTCGCCGCGCGCACCTTCAAGTTCAATCCCGATGCGCCGCTACCGATCGCGGTGCAACTGCAGGGCTGCCCGTACCGCGACACCGCGCTGAATGCGCTGAAGAAGGCGAAGATCGCGCACCGGATGCTGCTCGAAAGCGCCAGTTCTCCGGCGGTCGAAGCGTGTATCGCGAACGGGCTGGCGGTCGGCCTGATCGAGCACGATCGCGTGTCGGGCAACCTGACGAGCCACGTCGCCGGGATCGTGCTGCCCGATCTGCCGCCGCACCTGATCACGGTGCTGACGGACGACAGCAATCGCGCCGCGCTGCATCTGCGCGACGTACTGAAAAGCACGTTCAGGATCGGATAACGAAGACAAGGCCGGGAACCCGGCCTTGCAAGCAGAAGTGAACCGCCGGAAAAACTGCCGCCGGCCCGTTGCAGGCCGGCGGGCTTTCTCTCGTCAACCGCCGAGATACGCCTGCTTGATGCGGTCGTTCGCGAGCAGGTTCGCGCCCGTGTCGGCCAGCACCACGCGCCCCGTTTCGAGCACGTAGCCGCGGTCGGCCACACCGAGCGCCTTGTTCGCATTCTGCTCGACGAGGAACACCGTGACGCCTTCGTCGCGGATCGTGCGGATGATGTCGAAGATCTGCGCGATCACGAGCGGCGCGAGGCCGAGCGTCGGCTCGTCGAGCAGCAGCAAACGCGGCTTGCTCATCAGCGCGCGGCCGATCGCCAGCATCTGCTGCTCGCCGCCCGACATCGTGCCGGCCCGCTGCGCCGCGCGTTCCTTCAGGCGCGGAAACAGCTTGAACACGTGCTCGATGCCGTCGTCGATCTCGTGACGGCTCGCGAAGAAGCCGCCCATCTTCAGGTTCTCGAGCACCGTCAGGCTCGGGAACACGCGCCGCCCTTCCGGAGAAATCGCCATTCCCTGCCGCATGATCTGGTGCGTCGACATCGCGGTGATGTCGTTGCCCTCGAACAGCACGCGGCCCGACGACGCGCGCGGCGTGCCGCACACGGTCATCATCAGCGTCGTCTTGCCGGCGCCGTTGCTGCCGATCAGCGTGACGATCTCGCCCTTGTTCACTTCGATCGACACGCCCGCGAGCGCTTCGACCGCGCCGTAGTGCGTATGGACCTGTTCCAGCTTCAGCATCACTCTTCCCCCAGATACGCCTTGATCACGCGCGGGTCGTTGCGGACCGCTTCCGGCGTGCCGATCACGATCGGCCGGCCGTGCTCCATCACGAGGATGCGGTCGGACACGCCCATCACGAGGCTCATGTCGTGTTCGATCAGCAGCACCGACACGCCGAATTCACGGCGCAGCTTGTCGATCAGGTGCTGCAGCTCGATCTTTTCCTGCGGGTTGAGGCCCGCCGCCGGCTCGTCGAGCATCAGCAGGCGCGGCTCGGTGATCATGCAGCGCGCGATCTCCAGACGCCGCTGGTGCCCGTACGACAGCGTGCCGGCCGGCCGGTTGGCGACCGCCGTCAGCCCCATCCGGTCGAGCCACACGGCCGCGCGTTCGAGCGCTGCCTGCTCGGCATGACGGTACGCGGGCGTCGCGAACAGGCCGTGCAGCAGCCCGGCCTTCACCTTGCGATGCTGCGCGACGAGCAGGTTCTCGACGACGGTCAGCGACTTGAACAGCCGGATGTTCTGGAACGTCCGCACCAGGCCCTTCAACGCGATCTTGTGGCTCGGCAGCCCGCCAATCGCGTGGCCGTCGAGCACCACGTCGCCGCCGGTCGGCTTGTAGAAGCCGCCGACGCAGTTGAACACCGTGGTCTTGCCCGCGCCGTTCGGCCCGATGATCGCGAACACCTCGTCGCGGCGCACGTCGAAATCGATGCCGTCCACCGCGAGCAACCCGCCGAAGCGCATCTGCAGCCCGGCCACCTTCAACAGTTCTGCATTCGCGCTCATTGCGGCAGCTCCACGTGGGGACGGCTCGCGGGCAACAGGCCCTGCGGACGCCACATCATCATCAACACCATCACGAGACCGAAGATCAGCATCCGGTATTCGGCGAAGCCGCGCGCGACTTCCGGCAGCACGGTCAGCAGGATCGCCGCGAGAATCACGCCGAGCTGCGAGCCCATCCCGCCGAGCACGACGATCGCGAGGATCAGCGCCGATTCGATGAAGGTGAACGATTCGGGATTCACGAGGCCCTGACGCGCCGCGAAGAACGCGCCGCCGATCCCCGCGAACGCCGCGCCGAGCGTGAACGCCGACAGCTTGATGCGCGTCGGGTTGAGACCCAGCGAACGGCATGCGATCTCGTCGTCGCGCAGCGCTTCCCACGCGCGGCCCATCGGCATGCGGATCAGGCGGCTCGTCACGAACAGCGTGAAGCCCACCAGCAGCAGCGCGATCAGGTACAGGAAGATCACCATGTGCTCGCCGCTGTATTCCAGCCCGATCAGTTCATGGAAGGTCTTCGCGCCTTCGACGCTCGCCGAGCGCGCCATCTCGAAGCCGAACACCGTCGGCTTCGGAATGCTCGAGATGCCGTCCGGGCCGCCGGTGAGGCTCGTCAGGTTGTTCGCGAGCAGGCGGATGATTTCGCCGAAGCCGAGCGTGACGATCGCCAGGTAGTCGCCGCGCAGGCGCAGCACCGGGAAGCCGAGCAGGAAGCCGAACGTCGCCGCGGCGATCGCCGCGATCGGCAGGCATTCCCAGAACGACAGCCCGAAATACTGGTTCAGCATCGCGTACGTATAGCCGCCGACCGCGTAGAACCCGACGTAGCCGAGATCCAGCAGCCCCGCGAAACCGACCACGATGTTCAGCCCGAGGCCGAGGATCACGTAGATCAGCGCGAGCGTGGCGACGTCCACCGCGCCGCGCGAACCGAAGAACGGCCACACGAGGCCGACCGCGAGCAGCACCCAGATGATCACGCGCTGCTGCCGCGCGCCCATCGTCGGCGCCGCCGGCAGCTTCACGGCCGCTTTCGCGCGCATCAGCCACGGCTTGAACAACTGGAACAGGAACACGGCCGCGACCGCGATCCACACCGGGCGCCAGTGCGGCGTCAGCACCACCTGATAGCCGTCGAGCTTCAGTTGCAGCCCGAGCACCGGAATCGTGAGGATCGCCGTCAGGATCGCGGCGGCCACGGCGTTCTTCAGCGCCTGGCCGAACGACGCGTCGGCGGCCGGGCGGCGAACGGAAATGACTTGACTCATCTGCGTCTCCCTCAAACCTTTTCGATGTCCGACTTGCCGAGCAGGCCGGTCGGGCGGAAGAGCAGGATCAGCACGAGCAGGCCGAACGCGACCACGTCCTTGTACTCGGCCGGCATGTAGCCCGCGGCGAAGGTTTCGGCGAGGCCCAGCAGCACGCCGCCGAGCATCGCGCCCGGAATGCTGCCGATCCCGCCGAGCACCGCGGCGGTGAACGCCTTGATGCCCGCGACGAAGCCGATATACGGATTCAGCTTGCCGATCGTCAGCCCGATCAGCACGCCGCCGACGGCCGCCAGCATCGCGCCGAGCACGAACGTGAACGAGATCACGCGGTTCGTGTCGATGCCGAGCAGGTTCGCCATCTTCATGTCTTCCGCGCACGCACGGCACGCACGCCCCATCCGCGAATGCGAGATGAACAGCGTGAGCGCGATCATCAGCACGATCGTCACGCAGACGATCAGCAGACGCGCATACGGAATCGTCACGTCGTAGTCGCCGCCGAGATGGATGTCGAATGCGCCGGAGATCAGCACGGGCACCGACACGTCGCGCGCGCCCTGGCCGATCTGCACGTAGTTCTGCAGGAAGATCGACATGCCGATCGCGGAGATCAGCGGCACGAGGCGCGGGCCGCCGCGCAGCGGGCGATACGCGACGCGCTCGACCGCGAAGCCGTACAGGCCGGTGACGATCACCGACACGATCAGCGCGGCGCCGAGCACGAGCGGCAGCGGATAGCCGGCGGAGATGCCGATGGCCGTCAGGGTCACGAGGCCCACGTACGCGCCGATCATGTAGATCTCGCCGTGGGCGAAGTTGATCATGCCGATGATGCCGTAGACCATCGAATAGCCGATGGCGATCAACGCATAGATCGCACCCAGCGTCAGGCCGTTGACCAGCTGCTGGGCGAATTGAGGAAAGAAGTCAGTCATGTGCGGGAAGCTCCCGTTGGCGCTGGGTCACATGCCGTCGCCGGATCACGGCGCTCGGCCGCGCGCAACGCACGGTGTCGTCTCGGGCCGCCCGCTGGCGCGCATGGGGCAGATGCGCGGCCAATACGCACCCGCCCCGTCCGGGTTTCGGACAGGGCGGGTGCGCGGGCGGGTACTCCGTTGTTACTTGGCGGCGGTCTTCGTCGCGTCCTTGTGCCACGTGTACACGACGAACTTGAACGCCTTCAGGTCGCCCTGTGCGTCATACGCGACCTTGCCGATCGGCGTGTCGAACGTCGTCTTGTGCATGTACGCGGCCACTTTCGTCGGGTCGGTCGTCTTCGCGCCCGCGATCGAGTCGGCGATGATCTTCACCGCGGCGTACGACGGCATCTGGAACGGACCGTTCGGGTCGCGCTTCTTGTCCGCGAACGCCTTCACGAGCGCCGCGTTGGCCGGATCGGCCGAGAAGTCGGCCGGCAGCGTCACGAGCATGCCTTCCGAAGCCGGGCCGGCGATCGCCGTCACGTCCTTGTTGCCCACGCCTTCAGGCCCCATGAACGTCGCTTTCACGCCCTGCTCGCGCGCCTGGCGCATCAGCAGGCCCATTTCCGGGTGGTAGCCGCCGAAGTAGACGAAATCGACGCCTTGCGACTTCAGCTTCGTGATGATCGCCGAGTAGTCCGAATCGCCGGCGTTGATGCCTTCGAACAGCACGACCGGGATCTTCGCGGCTTCGAGGTCCTTCTTCACCGACGACGCGATGCCCTGGCCGTACGACTGCTTGTCGTGCAGGACCGCGACCTTCTTCGGCTTCACGTTGTTGATGATGTAGTGCGCGGCGGCCGGGCCTTGCTGGTCGTCACGGCCGATCGTGCGGAAAATGAAGTGGCGCTTCTTGCCTTCCGTCAGTTGCGGCGCGGTGGCCGACGGCGTGACCATCACGATGCCTTCGTTCTCGTAGATGTCCGACGCGGGAATCGTCGAACCCGAGCACACGTGACCGATCACGTACTTGATCTTCTGGCTGACGATCTTGTTGGCGACGGCGACGGCCTGCTTCGGTTCGCACGCGTCGTCCATCATCACCACTTCGAACTTGTTGCCGCCCGCACCGCCTGCCGCGTTGATCTGTTCGATCGCGGTCAGCGCGCCGGCCTTCACCATGTCGCCGTATTGGGCGACCGAGCCGCTCATCGGACCAGCGATGGCGATCTTCACGGTTTCCGCTTGCGCGGCGGCGGCGCCGGCGGCGAACAGCACGGCGGCGACGGAAATGGACGTAAGACGGGACAGCGTCATCTGGGAGCTCCTCGATGTTGTTTAGTCATACGGGCAAAGGCGGCATGACTTGCGCAATCGAACAGCACCCGGGGCGAGGACATGGGACACGCCCGAGACACATAGAAGACGGAACTCCGGCGGAATGTTGCGTAGCGGGGCCCGGCTCTTGCAGTCCCCGAAGGGGACGTCTGGTTCGGAAAGACATCGTGATGCGTCTTGCATTGCGCAAGCGTTTCGCCTGCCCCGCTTGCCAAATCGCTCGTTCGGAGGGATGGTCCGACAGCCATTGGCAAGGCAGTCGAAATTATATGGGCGTTTTTCAATCGTCTGTCAAAAATGCCTGTCGATTGAGGGAAAACACGTACGTTTTTGAGATGGGTGGGTGGCGATGGAGGCGCAACCGCGACGCGGCGACAACGTTTGCTTCGGGTGCAATCGGGTTGCTATTTTGGCAAGAAGGTGGGAGCGGGTTCCTTGCTGGGCTTGGCGTTCGGCGACGGGGATTTCCCGGTGATGCATTTTTTGGGTTGCCAAGAGCCCTGGTCGCTTGGGATCAATCGACTGATGATTGTGTTGGCACGCACCAGGACGGGGCGCTCAGTGAGGCGGCAAATATTACTGTTTATCTGAAAAACTAAACAATATGAAAGCTTTTTGATATTTTCATGAAATAATACGAGCTCGCTTCTGCAATCCAGCCAGCCTCCCTGCAAGTCGCGCCCGCCGCGCCGCGCAATCGCTTCAGGGCCGCTTCGACGCCCCCTCGTCGCTCAGCCGCCAGCCAGTGATCTGCCGTTTTTATTCAATGCACATCACCTGCTTCGGATCGCTCATGCATTGCCCTATCTGCCTGTCTTCCGCCGCCGCGATCGCTTGCGCGCTTTCTGTTTCTGCTTCTCATGCTTCAGGACGCGATGCGCTGACCGATCGGTCGGCCGGTGCCAATGTATTTCGCTCGGAGCGGCGTGCGGTTGCTCGGGATGACAGGCGCGCGGTGAAGATGAGCCGCCCACGCGTACAGTTCGCCGCGCCTGCCGAACGTAGCCCGTTCGATACGCCGGATACGCGGCCGTTGCGGGTAACGAGTGATGCGCTGGTGGCGCCGCTGCCCGCTTCTTCCGGGCGTGAACCCGATTTCGTCTTGCCGCCGAACCGCGTCGCGCTCGGCGCGGGCGGGAACGATAGCCTGGGTCGCGCAGTGCCCGGGTATGAGCAGCGCGAGCAAAACTGGAATGAATACCTGCGCGCGAACGGCTCTCGATCAGTTGGAAGTGGTGGTGCGTATGCGCCCCAGCGGCCGTACGATGCGCCACGCGGTCCACATGGGACGCCGAATCCGTTCGATCCGTCGATGCCACAGCCGGAGACGCGGACGTTCTACGACAACGGATCGGGGACGAAATGCATGGCTACCGGTGGCGCGGGGACGTCGCGGTCGTCTTGCGATATCGCTTGGTGATGTGCGGTTTTGGGTGGCTTCCGCTTATGGCTGCTCTACCCTGTCCGGCGCGCTGCGCGACGTCGCGCAGCGCGGCCGCATCCCGCGGCGTTGCGCTTACAGCTGCGTGATGATCAGCTTGCCCGGCTCAATCTCGATCCGCGCCTTGCGGCCCGGAACAAAACACGCATCGTTGATCAGCCACATTCCACCAATCTTCATGTACGGATAAAACGTCTCCGGCCTCGGATCCATGGTCTTCGGGGTACCCCACATTTCCTGGATCGTGACGAAACGTTCCGTCTTCGGTGGTCGTGCTTTATGATTCGGCTTAGCCATGGGCAACTCTCTCTTAGTTGACTGTGGTTAGCGGGTCGTGAGTGTTGGTAGCACTTGCGGCCCGCGCTCGTTTACCGCGGCGTTTTTATGGTTCGGATTCCTCCTTTGTTGGTGGTTCGGTGGAAACGGTACTTCGGTGGGAATCAAGGCGTACGGAGTATCTATCCCCCGCACAACGCACGCGCGATCATCATCAGTTGGGCATTGCCTATTAGACCATCATTTGCATCCAATATTTACACCTTCGGGGCACGTTAGCCATTGGGTATAGGCACGTGATTCGGTCAGTGCTCGGGGCCGTTATGCGCGCTGATGACGACGGGGAAATCGAATCGGGTCGAACGTCGATCTGCCTCAGGGCGCAATTGGTCAGGACGTGACGATTCGAAACGATTCGAATGAGTCGCACGCGACTGCACAAGTACGTTTCGATACGGACGTAACTATTGATCAGTCTTGGCGGTCGCTCGAAAGCACCGGACGTTTCTTATGGGAAGCATCCCTGTATCCGGACGGAATATCGCTCATCACGTAGTTTCGACGCCTCGTGGTTCATCAACCGCAGTGTGAGGCTGCGTCCGGCACTACGGTGTCGACTCCTATCCGCAGACTGGAGGAAGCCCGGTCGCTGTGTCCGTGTTAAACCACTGAGAACTTGACCTGGTTGATCCAAGGGGCAGCCAAAATTAATTAGCTGTCGAACTTCCCCGCTGCGAGCGACTTGTCTTTCTTGCCGCCCCACGGATCATCTAGCAGATAGATTGCTTGGCAATGCTCCGCTCCTGAAGCAAAAGTGAATTTGTAGAAAACCTCGTCCCCCTCGCAAACCTCGTAATACACGTCGTACGAGCTGAGCGGCAACTCCAACGTAATCTTGAATTTTTCGGTCGCCGAGGCGACTTCGAGCGAACTGCGATCCTCAATACGAAACGGCGCGACAATGCACCGCGCGGCCCGCTCGTCCATCTCGAACTTGTCCACCACCTGCAAGTACACTTTTGCACCGAAGGCATCGTCCGGAAGCGGATCGAAAATGAGGTAGTTGGCGTGCAATACCGCACCCTGAGCAAGGTTGCCCGTTCCCCATTGGCTCAAACCCTCATCGTACGGCCTCGATCGAACTACGATTTGACTATGGGAGATCAACAGGTCAATCGTTTGCATGCTTGTTCCTTAAACTCTTGAGTCAGGGAGAACCAAGATTGAATAACCACTCGTGATACTTCATCTTGTCATGATCAGTCAAGGTACCCGCAACGAGTTCACGAGCAAAATCATTCTGCACGTTCATCTCATGATCGACTGGATTCGCAACATGCCCCCCAATCAACTCGAAACTCTCCAAGTAGTCGATTCGGTTTATCAGAATCTCGGCACATGCAACCAACTGCTGCACGTTCTGTTCAGCACACCATTTCGCCAAAAAAGATAGCCCCGCCAGCAAATCGGCTGCTCCCTGGGCCACAGCATCGTCGTCCATTTCGACTGCATCAAGGTCCCAGTCCACTTGCTCCAGATCGCTTAACGGATTGGGGTTTTCGTTTCCGTTCCACACCTGATCCAGGCAATCGCCGACTCGTTGTCTGATCTGTGCACTTGCGCCCCCCCGCATGCGTGGCAAGGAACTCGAATATTGAGTCATCGTGCGAAAGTCCAATACAACACCAAACACCAAAACAAGCGAGGTTATCGAGCTTGCCAGCAGCAAGAACTGATTCGAGATATTTTTTATGTGACTCGATACCGAACATATTCATCTCCTAAATACATCTGATGAAAGGTGCGGCCAGTCAGCGACTTGGCGAGCTTGATCAGCTTCAACTTGCTTACAAATTTTCCTAGCAGCGACCCTTGTTCGCCCAGCCCTGGATTGCCATCGCTTCGCAGCGACCGAACGCTAGCCGAATGCATCGTCTTCAGAAACGAGCGAGCTGATGAATTGGTCAAATGAATCGGTCAGATGCCGGTCAGCCTTCTGGCGGTTCTCCAAGTCCGTCAACGTTTCGTCGTAGGTGTCGGTCAACCAATAATGTACGGCACCGCTATCGGTGTCGACACAGAAGAGATTACCGCCAGGATCAGTGGCAAATGGAACAAAGGTTCGAGGGTATCCTCCCTTACCCGCGACTCGCGCATAAATGCTTTGAACGTTAGGCTTGCTAGCATCCTGCGTTCCGATAGGAAGGAATTCGTGGACCCATATCGACTCCCAATCACCCTCCATTGGAAACCAGTCGAGAACTGGCATGCCACCATTGAACTTCAGGTAGTGTCCCTTCATCGCGTCCGGTAGCTGGACGCCTAAGTCGCTCTCGAGTTTCTCTATGCCCGATCGGTAGATTGCGGGTCCACACTTCGTGAACTCATTTTGCTTCATACTTCTCCCGTTAGCATCCTCGTTTGAGACTGCGCCCCTTCAACCATCCCTGCTCTTGCGCGACCCGCACGGCCCCGGGGGGGTCGTATGCAACGCCAAAATGCTTTGCAAATTGATCCGCCCAACCCGTATGCGGGAAAGAGTCGATATGTGCTTGCGCTTTGACCAGTTGCATCGTCGTGCGCCCCGCCTCAGAATTGAAGTCGTTCAGATGGTGCCACGTATAGCCGGTAGCATCAGCCTTCGAAATATTCACTTCTTTGAATGCCTGAACAAAGTCTCTCGATCTCGATCCCTGCATGGTGTTCTCTACAATATTCCGCTGGCCTTCCGTCGCCGGAAACAGATCGGGACTCTCGGAAAAGTCGACGCCTTGGTAAGCCCATTCCCACGGATCGGTCCATTGGATCGGATTCGGTGCGTATTGATAGAGGTTCCCGCCACCGTTCAGCCCATCGGATCCCGATTGATGGGCCGACCGATATCCGGATCGTAGAACCGGAACGTGTTGTTGTGCAGCCCCGTTTCACGGTCAAGATACTGCCCGTGGAAGCGAAGATTCTGTGGTCGAGGTGCGTGAGCCGGCACGGGCGCAACCCACTCCTCCTGCACCGCATTGCCCCACACCTTGTAGCGCGCCTGCCAAACCAGCTCGCCACCAGCGTCAGTCAGCTCCTCCGGCAGCCCGGAAACATCGTTGTGGAAGTAGTAAACCGCATCCCGTAAGTAAACCGCATCCCGTACATCCGCATCATTAGCCGCCGCCTTCCCTTGATCGATCCGGGCAAGCGGCACATAGCTATTGGACTCGTACAAGTACATCAGCGCTTCCTCGCCCTGACGATCGTGATACGTCTCCTGCACCAACCTCATGCCGTCCCACAGGAAATCCGTACTCGCATAACTGCCATTGAGCTTCCGGATCCGCCGGCCGAACGCGTCGTACTCGAAATGCGTCGTCGCGATCCCAAGCCGGTCCTTCGTCACGACCGTCTTGAGCTGGTTCCAATCGTCGTACTCAAGCACCAATTCTTTAGCCGGCCCATGCCCACTGAGCTTGCGAACCAACCGCCCATACGCGTCGTACTCGAAGCGCTTGTCCTCGAACATCTTGAGCCGGTTGTGCTCGACGTAGCCGCCCGGGTGATCGCTCGACACCAGGTTCGCCGCCGCATCCCAGCGAAACACTTCCGACGGCAACCCCGGCCCTGCCGCGTGCTCGATGCGCCCCGTCGGGTCATACCGATAGCTCGTCGTGCCATAACGCTGATCGCGCTTCTGGATCACGTCGCCTGCCGCATCGTATTGCCACTGCTTCGCAAGCAACTCGCCGCCCGCCGTACCTCGCTGCGCAGCGTGCCGCGCACGACGACCCACCGCGTCATACCCTAAAAATACTCTTTCAAAACTTCACCATCGAACGACTTATTACCTGACACCTTTTTACCCAGCAAATAATCAGTATCAAGTTCATTCAGTCCGATACCATTTTTCTTTGCAGCGAAAACGATGGTCAAAAATGGGTATGAATAGTAATTTGGATTTTCCATTACATCTCGCACCAACCCAGAATTGATCTCAACTACATTTATTACTCTCGGCAAATAAATACTCGCTACCTTTTCACATATCCATCGACACGCCGACTCAATCTCCTCTTCATCCCGCGGCAGATCAATTGCCCCACCGACATTCGGGGAAAATGATTTTACCGTTTCCATGGATGTATTCATCGCCATAACCAAACCAGTTGGTATCTTCGGCCTGTACGGAGGATTTCTGCTCACATAAAAATCCTGGAGGCCAGGAGAGTCAGCTGCAGCAGAAAGAATATATCCGTTTGCATTTCTCAGAAATCTGAATCCGATGCGCCCATTACCCATACCTTCTCGGTCAACAACAATCTCGCCCCTCGATACCTTGACACCTTTTTCACTTATATTTTCCTTTAAAAAATTTTGCAGTCTTTTCTCAAATGTCTTCTTCAACTCCGCGCTCATCAACACACCTCAATATTTCAGCACGTGAAATGTTGCATCATACGAAGTACCACGCTCACCAAGCACTTCCCCTATATCTCTATTGCCAGTTGCGATCTCGAACTGTCCCGTTTTTCCCGCTGACGGCGTAATTACCCCACCACCAATACCGTCAACGGTATTCGATGGACTCGCCATATCAAATACACCGGAAGCACTTTGATTTTTGGTCAGACGCCCTGTCCCATGCTTCGCCTCGAAGACGTGATAGTTGCCGTGGTTGTCCGTTGCAACGAAGTCGGCCCGAATACGCTTGCCGTTCACCTTCATTGTCACCTCTTCAGCAACGACGTTGAAGCCGTTTCGCTCCAAGTCGTACATCGATTTTTCGCGACCGCGCTTTCCACTCCATTGACTCAGGCAAGTCAGGCCCCACGGGTCAATCCACGCCAGCGGATTCGGCCCATATCGATACTGATTCAACCCGCCTGCCAACCCTATCGGATCCGGATTGATGAAGCGTCCGATGTCCGGATCATAGAACCTGAACGTGTTGTAGTGCAGGCCAGTCTCGCGGTCCAGATACTGCCCCTGGAAGCGCAAGTTCTGCGGTCGAGGCGCGCGGGACTGCCCCGGTGCTACGGCCTGTACTTCGCCCCACGCCGGTGTGGGGCGCCGCGGCGCCCGCGCAACCCACTCCTCCTGCACCGCATTGCCCCACACCTTATAGCGCGCCTGCCAAACCAGCTCGCCCCCAGCGTCAGTCAGTTCCTCCGGCAGCCCAGAAACATCGTTGTGGAAGTAATAAACCGCATCCCGTACATCCGCATCATTAGCCGCTGCCTTCCCCTGATCGATCCGAGCAAGCGGCACATAACTATTGGACTCGTACAAGTACGTCAGCGCTTCCTCGCCCTGGCGATCGTGATACGTCTCCTGCACCAACCGCATGCCGTCCCACAGGAAATCCGTACTCGCATAACTGCCGTTGAGCTTCCGGATCCGCCTGCCAAACGCGTCGTACTCGAAATGCGTCGTCGCAATTCCGAGCCGATCCTTCGTCACGACAGTCTTGAGCTGGTTCCAATCGTCGTATTCAAGCGTGAGCTCCTTAGCCGGCCCATGCCCACTCAGCTTGCGAACGAGCCTCCCATGCGTGTCGTACTCGAACCGTTTGTCCTCGAACACCTTGAGCCGGTTGTGCTCGACGTAGCCGCCCGGGTGATCGCTCGACACCAGGTTCGCCGCCGCATCCCAGCGAAACACTTCCGACGGCAACCCCGGCCCTGCCGCGTGCTCGATGCGCCCCGTCGGGTCATACCGATAGCTCGTCGTGCCATAACGCTGATCGCGCTTCTGGATCACGTCGCCTGCCGCATCGTATTGCCACTGCTTCGCAAGCAACTCGCCGCCCGCCGTACCTCGCTGCGCGGTTTGCCGCGCACGGCGCCCCACCGCGTCATACCCGAAGTGACTCGTCAGCTTGCCCTGCGTCCGCAGCACCTCGCGATGCAGGTCATCCCGTTCGATGTCCGCAACCGCGGCACCATCGAAACGAATCTGGTGCACATGCCCAGAACCGTAATGCAGCCAATCGATCGTGCGCTCGCCGGAAATCGTCGTGCTGACACGATTGCCAAGCTCGTCGTAGGTATGTGCGAGCCAGCCGGTCGGCGTGTATTCCTCGACGACTTCTCCACGCTTGTCGTACTTCAGGCTGACCCGATTCTTCAACGATGGCCCACGCGCGGCGAACGCGTACAACTCGGCCGATGTAATCCGGCCTGCCTCGTCATACAGGTATTCGCAACGCTCGTGCGCAGCTTGCTTCGCCGTCAACCGACCGACCGCATCGCGCTCGTATCGCGTCTCGAGCTGGCCGTCGCGTACGATCGTTCCTTGACCGCACACGTCGTACTCGTACGTACGCTTGTGGCCATCGAGACCGATCTGTGCGGAAACCAGATCGCGACGATCATACTGAAAGCGATACGTCTCACGGTTCTCGTTGGTCAAGCTCGCCAACCGGAACGCATCGTCATAGCCGAACCGCACGACACGATCAGCCGCATCCGTGCGTGCCAGCAACAATCCCCGCGGATTGAGCTCGTAACGCGTGCTGCGCTGATTCGGATCGATGACCTCAACGAGACGCCCCGCTGCGTCGTACCGAAACGTCTGATGCGCACCATCGGCCGTCCGGATTCCCGTGACTCGCCCCATCGTATCCGTTTCGTACACGGTGGCCTGCCCGGCCGCATCCGTCACCCGCGCGAGCGCACCGCGTGCGTCATACGCAAACCGCGTGACCTTGCCGGAGCAATCGGTATACGAGGTCAACTGCGCCCGACCATTCCATTCGAGGAACTTGTACCCGCCACGCGCATCGCGAATCGTATGCACGAGCCCGCGCTCGTCCCGGTAATACTCGGTCGCGGAACCCGCCGGATCGCGCGTCATCGTCAGGTTGCCGCGCGTGTCGTAGCGATAGATCCACCGCGCATTGGTCGGATCGATTTCCGCAACAGGCAGATCGTAGTGCCCGTTCCATTCGGTCCGCTCGACCTCGCCGAGCGCGTCGATGCGCTGCGTCTGCCGCCCGCGCTCGTCATATTCGAAGCGCGTGACATGGCCGGCCGGATCGGTCGTGCTGACCAGTTGCCGCATCGCATTCCATTCGAACTGCCAGACGTGACCTTCTGCATCCGTATGGCTCGTCGGCTGCCGATCCTCGTTCCATGTCCATTGCGTCACGCGCCCGATCTGATCGGTGATCGTCACCGAACGCTGCGCAAGGTCTGCGTCGAACGTGTACGCTTCGCCGTCGTCAGTCCAGTGGCGCACGACACGCGCGTCGCGGCCGACGCCGTTCCACGCGTAAAAGCACTGTAGCCCGCCGGGCAGCGTATGCCGTGTCATCCGGCCGTGTTCGTAATCGAAATGCCGCCCGGTATGGCCGCTGCGGTCGGTGACCGTTGCGAGTTCGCCTGCGCTCGTATAGCCGTAACGAACCAGGATCTCGGGCAACTCACCATCGACGCCGCGTACCAGTTCGATCGAGGCGACGCGTCGCGGATGCTCCGGATCGTAGTGCACCGTCAGCACACGGCCGGCACTATCGTGAAGCCGAACCGGCCGCTCCCGTTCGCCGGCGGCCGCACGCTCGACCTCGATCCAATTGCCGTTTCGGTCCTCAAGCCGCCGAAGGTTCAGTGTTTCAGCATCCGACGCCGGTGCCCGGGCCGGACCGAAATCGCGATACAAACCATCGACCGTTTCGACGACATAGTGCCCGCCAGCGGTACAAATTAGGTAAATGCCTTCCGGCACGCTGAAATGACTCTCACCCGGCGCCACCGGCGGAAACTCGATATCACGCCCCTGTTCGTCCCAGTACGTGATCGACGCGACGACGCCGTTCTCTCGCGCGACCTTCAACTCGACACTGATCGGCACGCTCCAGCCGGCGCCGAACAGGCCATCGGCGCGATCGTCATGGCTGCTGTAAAAACGCCGCCAGACAATGGGCAGCGGGCCCGGCAACACGAAATCCGTGTCGTCGCTGCCGTCGAGAATCTTGCCGCCGGTAATCACGTTGACGGGATGGCCGGCCGACGGCTGCATCTTGCTGCCGAGCCATGTGCCGAATATGCCGGCCGCGAAGTTCATCGCGAGACACGGCAGCTTGCCCTTGACGAAATCGCTCCAGTTCCCCTTGCCTCGACCACATAGCGCAAGCGCGATACCGATCGCCGCGCCGAGTCCGGCGACCCACGGCCGTGCCGCACTGATGTCGCGCACGGTCTTCGTGCCGCCACCGAAGAAAACATCCGGCGAGCCCTTCGAGATCGTGCCGTCACAGGTGGTCTTGTCGTCGACCCGCGCCGCGGGCAGATCGTTGATGAACACCACGTCGGACCCTTGCGCGACGAATTGCGGACCGGGATGATCGCTGCACAGAACCGGATCCATGTCCGCGCCGTCGGCCGCGCGTGCGGCCGGCTTCCCGTTGACGAACACATCGGGCGAGCCGTTCTGGATCGTGCCTTTCTCCTCGGGCGGAGAAATGGCGTTGCCGAGCCCCTTCGCGGCCTCGTCGATCTTGTCGTTGAGGCCAGAACCCTGCATGTATGCAGCCACGCCGACACCGATCGCCAGCACGATGGGCGTCGCCAGCCCGCCGGTGCCGATTTCGAGCGCACCCAATGCACCGAACACGAGACCTTCCGCTAGCGTGGTCAGCGCCCATCCGATCCCCAAGCCGCCCAGCAGCGACCCGCCCATGCCGAGCAGGTCGCCCGCGAGCGTCGTGTGGGTAAAGGGATCATCCTTACGAGCGGCCGGCTGACTCATGGGCGGCCGGCATCCGAAACCAGCGCGGGCGCAACCGGGCGCGGCTGGAAGCTCTCCAGCATGCGCGCTGCAAGCGCACGTTGTTCGTCGTTGAGCGGCGCCGCATTGGTCAACGTCATCACGATGACCTGCCCGCCGGCATCGAGCCGAAACGCCGTCTGCATCTGATGAAAGGTGCGGCCGTCCTGTTCATGCGTCGATTCCGTCTGCACGCCGGGGCATTCCGCTCGCCCGACCGTCACCGAGCGTCGCGACTGCACGTTCAGGTTCTGCGCGGTGCGCGACGCCTGCGCCCATTCGCGCTCGACGAATGCGTCGATCGACTCCTGCTCGCGCAGCCGGCCGCGGGACACGACGAGACTCAGCCCGCCCGGGCCGACGGGAAGAATCAGCATGTTGACGGTGCGATCAAGCGCCGCGTCCGGCAATTCGAATGTGCCTTCATGGATTGCGTAGTGCATGACTGGTGTTCGTCGAGTTATTTGTTGAGATCGATGCGCTTGCCGTTGACCATCACGCCGTCGTCGGTCATCAGGATCACGGAGCCGTTGTGCTCCAACCGAATACCTTCCGGCGCGAGCGAAATCGAGCTGTTCTGCACCTTGAGCAGGATGCCGCGCTCGGCCACGTAGACCTGCGTACCGCCGCCACCATCCTTGGCCGGCGTCGTGACCTCGACGGTAGTCGCCGTGGTGCTGCGCTTCTCGGCGATCGTCTCGGTCAGGTTGCCCTGCGGAATCTGCTTTTCTTCGCTGCCCGTCGCCACCAGCACGGTCCGCAGCGGCCCCAGCACCTTGTGCGTCTCGTTGTTCTCGACGACGGTGTTCATGTCCTTCTGCGCGTGCATGAAGAATTCCTGCATGCCGTTCGTGTCGGTCATGCGGATCTCGTTCGACCCCTGCCCCTTGTGCGTCTGGCTCTTGATCCCCATCGTCTGGCCGGCCGCGCCGTGATACGGGTTGCCCTGCTCGCCGTTGAACACGCGGCCGACGATCACGGGGTTATCCGGATCGCCCTGATTGAACGCCACCAGCACTTCCTGCTTGATCCGCGGAATCGCGGCCGCGCCCCAGCCGTCGCCCGCCCATGGCTGCGACACGCGCACCCACATCGAATCGGAGCCGTCCTTCTTGCCGCGCCGGTCCCACGGGAAATGCACCTTCACCGCACTGCCGTTCGTATAGATTTCCTCGCCCTTCGGCCCGACGACGATCGCCGATTGCGTGCCGTGAATCACCGGCTTCGGCGTCGCGCGCGGCGCACGGTACGGAATCTTCTTCGGCAGCAGCGCGAAGCTGTTGCGGTACGGCAGCTTCGCGCTGTGCTGCGTATAGTCGTTCACGGCCTCGTGACGCACGTGCAGGATCACGTACTCCTGGTTGTTCTCGAGGACGGGGTGATTCGCGACGGTCACGGCGCCGGCCGTGGTCATGCGCCACGCGTAGCCGCCGCCGGTATAGCGATGGGCTTGCGCCTCCTCGGCCTCCATCGCGAAGCGGGCGTAGCGGTGGCCGTCGTCGCCGTGGTCGTACAGCGACTGGTGCTCGAAGCGCTCGGTCGCATCGAGCCGCGCATGCTTGAGGTTTTGCGGCCCGGCCTCGACCAGCATCAGCGGCGACGACGGATTCTGGTGATTGAAGTCGCGGAACGTGACCTTGCCGACGCCGAAGCGCCGACCTTCGTGCAACTGGTCGATGCCGCTGTCCTCGCTGGCCTCGGTCGCAGCGAACGGCACGGTGGCGAGCCCGTCGATCGGGCGGAACAGCAGGTTCGTGTCGCCGATCACGAGAAAGTGCTTGTCCTTCTCGTAGCGGTGCGTCCACACGAGCCCTTCCTGCTCCATCAGCCGCGCGCTGAAGTTGTAGTAGCTCTCCTGGTACATCACGACGTACTCGAGCGGCTTCTGGCTGGTCCGGATGTCGAACGTGAAATCGGAAAAACCGTGTTCCTGGAAGATCTCGGTGAGGATGTCCTGCGCGGTCTTGTTCTGGAAGATCCGGCAGTCGGTCGAGCGCGTGAGGAACCAGAACCACGGCACGGCCGTCAGGTGGTATTGCGTGACGTTCCCGGGATTGCCGGCCCGGTCGAACGACGCGACGTAGCCGTCGAAGTAGCGGTCGCCCTCGACTGCCCCCGACGCGACGACGCGTTCGAGCGTCGACAGGCGCGCCTGCTGATCGAAGCGGATCTTGACCTGCTGGCCGATCAGGTCCTCCGGGCGCAGGTCGTGGCGATGCGACAGCAGGTCGAGGTGGATTTCCGGCAACCGGTTCACGTGCTCGTCGACGACGGCCGCGCTGACCAGCAGCACATCCGGGCCGAGCGGCGTATCGAGCGTCACGTAACGGTTGAGCTGGGTCAGGCGTGCCGGGTTGGCGGCGCCGTTGATCGCTTCGGCGATCGCGCCGGGCGTCTTCTGCATCAGCGAAAAACCGGTCTGCGCGAGCTGCATCGCGCGCTGGACGGTGTCGACGTGCCCGGCCAGCCCGGCGAGCGGCCCGAGGCTGCCGGCCACGCTCGACGCCACCGGGCCGGCGAGGCCCCCGAGTGCGCTCAACGAGCCGAGCGCACCACCGCCCAATCCACTGGGAATACCCCCGTTCGGAGCGAAACTCATTCTTGTTCCTTGCGTGTGATCTCAGGTTCCATGAGCCGGCTCGCCGGCCCGAAGCCCCGATAATGTAGGGTAAAACCCGACTGCGCGAAAGTCTCGCGCAAACGTTTGCTTTCCGACCCTAAAACCGAAAGAACTGAGCCAGCAGTGAAGCTGACTGAAGGCTATCGCCCACGGCTGCGCAGTACGACGGTCTGCAATGAAAACCGTGTCAGCGCGCGTGTCGATAACCTGGACCGCCCGGAACACCGTGACGATCAACGGATGCTCGGGTGTCTGCGTGACAATGGTAAGAAACCGTCCAGACCGACCGCACCAAGGCATTCCCGGGTCGGTGTTTGAACAAACATACTAGGCAACCTGCTGGTCGGCAGGCGTGCAATCGCCATCACGGCGCACTTCCCTCACCGCGGCGAAACCACGATCGCGGCCCGCCGATTCTGCGCCCTCCCCACCGGCGTCTTGTTGTCCCCCACCGGATCGCTCTTCCCTCGCCCCACGACCGCGATCCGCTTCGCATCCAGCCCGACGTCGGCCAGTTCGACGGCAACGACTTCAGCCCGCCGCCTCGACAACTCGAGATCGTAAGCCGCCGTCCCCTCGTCATCCGAGTACCCATACACCCGCACCCCGTTGATCCCCGCCGACCGCAACGTCCGCCCGATCCTTTCGACGATCCGCCGCACGTCCGGCTTGAGGTTGTACCGGTCGAAATCGAACAGAATCGGCCCGGTCGATCCGAACTCGAATCCCTGTCCGGTCTCCTGGAATCCGGCCGACTTCAGCGCCGTGACCTGCGTCTGCGTCAGCCCGCGATGAAGCGGCGGCGTCTTGCAGCCCCCCAGCAGCATGCACAGCAGCAGTGCGCTCCCGACGCACATCCGCCCCATGCTCACAGGAAACGAGTGGTTCATTTCGCATCCCCTTCCGTTGCGCCCGCCCGGCAAGCGCTTCTTTTAACCGCCGCCGCGGCCTCGCCCGCAGCGCGAGTCGATCGACCTCACACCGGCCCTGCAACGCTCTCCGCCAGTTGCCACGATCCCGGCCGCGCGCGCTTGGCGCGGTACATCGCGATATCCGCCGCGCGCAGCAAGCCGCTCGCGTCCGACGCGTGATCGGGATACAGCGCAACGCCGGCACTCATCATGGTGGCCACCACGCGGCCGTCGGACAACTCGATCGACGGCGCCATGCCGGACAAAATCTCGTCGGCGATCCGGCACACGCTGCCCGCTTCAGGCACCGCCGCCAGCATCACCGCAAATTCGTCGCCGCCCAGGCGCGCGACGAGATCGGTCTCGCGCACCCGCGTGCGCAACCGCGACGCGATGCCGATCAGCACCGCATCCCCGGCGTCGTGGCCGAGACAATCGTTGATCTCCTTGAAGCGGTCGCAGTCGAGATACAGCACGGCGACCCGCTGCCCGGTCAACGTGGCGTCGCAAAGCGCAAGCGCGAGGCGCGATTCGAACTGCACGCGGTTGGGCAACCCGGTGAGCGCATCATGCGTGGCCTTGTGTTCGAGCGATGCGTTCTCGTCGCGCAGCGTGTTCTGCCAGTCTTCGAATTCGTCGAGCAGCGCGTTGAAGTCGTCGCCGAGCTGGTTCAGTTCGGCGATCGCCGCCGGCTCGACACGCCGCGCGAACGCACGCTCGCGTCGCACCGCATGCGCGACGCCCGCCAGCGCGCGCAGCGGCGACACGATGTTGCGCAGCAGGCGCTTCGAGCTGACATACGCACCGAATACGCTGACGGCCAGGCAGCCGAGAATGCCGCCGACGCCCCCGAGCAGGAATCCGAAGAACTGATGCCCGCGGCCGCGCACGACGACGTGGCCGACGATGATGCCGTCATGCATCACCGGGACGGTCACCGGCCCCGGCAGCGCCACATCGGCGACGGCGCGCTCGAGCCGCGCGACCCCGTTTCGGGCCGGTAACTGCCACGTGGCGAACAGTTGCCCGTTGCTGTCGGTGACGACCACCTGCGCGACGTCCTCGTCGCCGGCGATCATGCCGATCGCCTCGTTCGCCGCGACGCGGTCGCCGAACACGAGGGCCGCCTCGACCGTGTAACCGAGCGAGCGCGCCAGCAGGTTCAGGTTGTTGCCGGCATACGCGCGCAGCGCGATCACGGCGACGACGATCAACGACACGGCGGCCATCGTCACGGCGACGAACGCGAGGCGCAGGTGCGCACGACGCAACACGCTTTGCAGCGTCGGGCGCGGCAGGCGCGAAGCGGGAACGGGGAGCGCGGAGCGTGTCATGGCGTCACCGGCCGTCGTGCGAGATTAAGAACATTCGGATGCACGCGCACGCCGCTGCGCGCGACGGCATCGAGATTGATGTCGAACGACACGCGGTCGCCGTCGACGTTGAGACAGAACATGCCGCCCGCGGTGCACGACGGATCGTGTTCCGCGATCGTCAGCACCGGATGGCCGGCCAATGCGGCTCTCACCCGCGCGCGCTCGTCGTTGCTCAACGTACCGAGATAGACGACGTCGCACGCGATGCCGAGCGACGGATCGTCGAAGCGGACGCGTTGCACGTCGAGCAACGTCGAGCCGGCCTGCAGCGTGTCGGTCAGGCCACGCGCGTAGTCGGGCCGCCCGGTGACGCACAGATGCAGACGAACGGGCGTCGTCGGCCAGCGCGTGAAGCTGATGATGCCGAGCACGACCTGACGCACGGCCGTGTCGTGTGACGACATGCCCGAATCGACGGGGTTCGCGGCGGGGACGATGTGCGCGTTGTCGGGCGGGCCGTCGGCATCGGTCGGTGCCCCGGCGAGTACGGCCGGCGCGGCCCCCAGAACGCAAACGATTGCGAGCAACGCGTGGCGCAGCGAAGTGATCCGGCCGGGCCGGCTCGTGGTCCGTGCGGCGATCTCCGCCGCGCCCGTTGGCGTCGCCGCCGTCGCAAGACAGGCAGCCGCCGCGCACACTTTCGCTTCCATGATGGCAACATCCGCTGGCATCGCTCCGGCGCTGCCTCCTGCCTCCCTCCATGCGCATGCAAGCACCGAATGACGCGCACGATTTCTTCATCTTAGGTAAAAATTCGGATGACCAAGCAGTGGGAAACACCCGAGAAAACGTCGGAAAGTATGCGGATTCGATGCCACCGCCCGGGGAGGCGGCCGAACGCGCGGGCCGACGTCGATTCATCATCGACGTCGACGGATTGATCAGCGGATTGGATGCCGGTGCGCGGCAAACGTCAGACGTTCGTCAACGCTGCGACGGGCTCGTGCGTCAGTACGCGGGCCACTCGTCGCCGACCCGGCCGGCAATGCATGTACGCTTGCGACGATCATCAAGCGAGACCGGCGAGAATATCCGCGAGGCCTGCCGCGATACGTCGGCATGCCGGAGTCGGTCAACTACTGGAACGCCATGAAAGTCGAAAACTCGGAACTCGAAGCCTTCGTCGCCGTTGCGGAACTCGGCACGTTCCATCGCGCGGCGGAAAAGCTGAACCTGACCCAGCCGGGACTGTCGCGCCGCATCCAGAAACTCGAACAGACGCTCGGTGTCGAGTTGTTCCAGCGCACCACCCGCAGCGTGACGCTGACGGGTGTCGGCCGCCAGTTCCTGCCGATGGCGCGCGAGCAGATCGCGCAGCTCGGGATGATGCTGTCGTCGATCCAGGACATCGCGCAAAAGCGATACGGCAAGGTACGGCTCGCGTCGATCCCGACGGTCGTCGCTCAGGCGTTGCCCGACGTGCTGCGTCGCTACGCCGCCAAGTATCCGCACGTCGCCGTGCAGATCCTCGACGGCAATCACGACTTCGTGCTGTCGCAAGTGCGCGCGGGCATCGCCGAATTCGGCGTGAGCCTGCATCCCGGCGACGACGACGATCTCGTGTTCGAGCCGCTCTTCACCGACCGCTACGTGCTCGCGGCCCACGACGCCGATCCGCTGGCGCACGCCGACGCCGTCACGCTCGGTGAACTGCGGCACGCCAAGCTGATCATCGGCGGTCGCGACAGCGGCAATCGCCTGCTGCTCGAAATGCTGATGGGCCAGGAAGCGGTACGAACCCGCTGGTTCTATGAGGTCGAGCACATCTCGTGCGTTGCCGCACTGGTAGCGGCCGGGGTCGGTTGCGCGATCCTGCCGGAGAGTGCGCTGCGTGCTTACGGTTCGCCCGCGGTACGCACGGTGCCGATCGCGAGCCCGACGATCGAGCGCCGGGTCGGCATCGTGCGGCATCGCGCCATCTCGATGTCCAGCTTCGCGAGCGACCTCCTTGCGCTGGTGCAGGCGTCGTTCGCATAACGCCGCGGGCCACACGGCGGCGCGACAGCGCCCGCATTGATGCCGGTTTCGCATGAATCGCGAGCCGAACGGCATTGGACTCGCGAAAAATGGCTGGAGACGATGGTGGCGAACATGAACGACGGAAACGGGCGCGGCCCGGCTCCGCGCGGATTCTGGAGGAACCACCATGCATTTCGACGTGATCCTGCGTCGCGGCGAGCTGATCGACGGCACCGGGGCCGCACGCTTCGAGGCCGATCTCGGCGTAACGGGCGAGCGCATCGCCGCGATCGGCGATCTGGGCGGCGCGACGGCCTCGCACACGCTCGATGCGGGCGGCCTCGTCGTCGCGCCGGGTTTCATCGACAGTCACACGCACGATGACGCATTCGTGCTGACCGATCCCGACGTCGAGCCGAAGGTTGCGCAGGGTGTCACCACGGTGATCGCCGGCAATTGCGGAATCAGTCTCGCCCCGCTGCTCGCCAACCGCGAGGTGCCGCAGCCGCTCGACCTGCTGGGCGCGTGGCAGGCGTTCCGCTTCCCGTCCTTTCGCGCCTATCTCGACGCGCTCGACGCGACGCCCGCCGCCGTCAATACAGCGGCCCTGATCGGCCACTCGACGCTGCGCGTGCGGCACATGGCCGATCTCGACCGCGCGGCCAGCGCAACCGAAATCGCGGCGATGGCAGCCGACGTACGCGAAGCGATGGCGGCCGGTGCGTTCGGCGTCTCGTCGGGCACCTTCTATCCGCCCGCGGCAGCCGCGCCGACGGAAGAACTGATCGACGTGTGCGCGCCGCTGCGCGAGACGGGCGGCGTATTCGCGACGCACCTGCGCGACGAAACCGATGCGATCATCGCATCGCTCGACGAAGCGTTCTCGATCGGCCGCGCGCTCGACGTGCGCGTCGTGCTGTCGCATCACAAGGTGGCCGGCAAGGCCAACCACGGCCGCTCGGTCGAAACGCTCGCGCATATCGACGCGCGGCGCAAGCTGCAACCGCTGTGTCTCGACTGTCATCCGTATCCGGCCACGTCGACGATGCTGCGCGCGGATCGCGTCCGTCAGTCGTCCCGCGTGATTCTCGGCTGGTCGAAGCCGCATCCCGAACTCGCGGGCCGCGATTTCCACGAACTGCTGCCGCTGTTCGGCAATTCGGTGGACGCCACAATCGACGCGCTACGCCCCGCCGGCGCGATTTACTTCGTCATGGACGAGGCGGATGTCGAGCGCATCATTCGGCACGAGCTGACGATGGTCGGCTCGGATGGACTGCCCAACGACAAGCGCCCCCATCCGCGGTTGTGGGGCACGTTCCCGCGAGTGCTCGGCGAATTCTCCCGCGAGCGCGGCCTGTTCCCGCTGGAAACCGCCGTGCGCAAGATGACGGGCCTCACAGCCGAGCAGTTCGGCATCGCACGGCGCGGACGGCTCGCGGTCGGTCACTACGCCGACCTCGTCGTGTTCGATCCGGCACGCGTGATCGATCGCGCGACGTTCGCGAGCCCGACGCTACGCCCCGAAGGCATCGAACACGTCTTCGTCAACGGACGGGCCGTGCTCGAACATGGCCGTCACACCGGCGCGCGTCCCGGCCGGGCGCTGCGCCGCGACGTCCAGGATCGCCTGGCGGCGACGCGCGCTCGCGCGATCGCGACAACCGGCCCCGAGTCAACCTGCACGGAGTCACCATGACGAATCCCAACGGCGCCGCCACGCCGCGCGGCTTGCACCGCGGCTCGAGGCCGCACGCCGAATCCGCCACGCCCGGGCTCGACGCACTTTATGCGCACCTGAGCCGACGCATCATTCCGCTGATCCTGGTCTGCTATTTCTTCGGCTATCTCGACCGTGTCAACGTCGGCTTCGCGAAGCTGCAGATGGTGACCGACCTGCATCTCACCGACGCCGCCTACGGCGTCGGCGCGGGCCTGTTCTTCGTCGGCTACCTGCTGCTGCAGGTGCCGGCCGGCTGGCTCGTGCGGCGGATCGGCGTGAAGCGCTGTCTCGCCGGATCGATGCTGACGTGGGGCGTCGTGTCGGTCGCCACGCTCGCGACCCGCGACACCGCGAGCTTCTATGCGTTGCGCTTCCTGCTCGGCGTGACCGAAGCAAGCTTCTTTCCGGCCGTGATCGCGTACTTCAGCGTGTGGTTTCCGTCGCACCGGCTCGCGAAGGTCATGGCGTTCCTGTTTCTCGCGATGCCGCTCGGCGTGATCGTCGGCGGCCCGCTGTCCGGCTGGATCATGGACGCCACGCACGGCGGCTTCGGGTTGCGCGGCTGGCAGTGGATGTTCCTGATCGAAGGCCTGCCCGCCATCGTGCTTGGCGGCTATCTGCTCGCCCGCGTGACGGAACGGATCGACGATGCAGCCTGGCTGACCGATACGGAAAAACGGATGATCCACGCGGAAATGGCTCAGGAAGCGGCCGGCAAGCGTACCCGGCTCGGCGCTGCGCTGCGCGAGCCGACCCTGTGGCTGCTGTTCGCGACGTCGTTCCTCTACAACGTCGGCAACTACGGGCTCGTGTTCTGGATGCCGACGATGGTCAAGGCGCTCGGATCGCCGAGCAACCTCGAAATCGGGCTGGTCAGCGCCTTCCCGTATCTGGTCGCGTCGGTCGCCATGGTCGCGAACGCGCAGCATTCGGTGCGAACCGGCGAGCGCCGCTGGCATACGGCGCTGCCGGTCGCGCTCGGCGGCGTTGCGTTGCTCGCGAGCCTCGGAATGCGCGCGCATCCCGTTCTTGCGGTCGCGTGCCTGACCGCGGGTGTGGCCGGCATCATGAGCACGCTCGCGATGTTCTGGAGTCTGCCGTCGCGGATTCTCGCGGGCGAAGCGGCCGCGGGCGGCGCCGGGCTCGTCAATATCGGCGCGGCCGTCGCGGGATTCGTCGGGCCGACGCTGATGGGCTATGCAACGGGATTGACCGGCAGCACCGAACTCGGTGTCGCGCTGCTCGCCTTCACGCTGTTCGCCGCCGCCGCGCTGATCCTGGCGATTCCGCGTCGGCTCATGGTGCGCTCATGAGCGCGGCGCCTTCGATGCGCAGTGCGCTGGCATTGGCGGCGGGCGTACGCAGCGGGCGGGTGAGCGCGGAGTCGCTCGTGCAAACCGTGCTCGCCGACATCGCCGCGCGCGATGACGCGATCAATGCCTGCGCACGCACTTTCGACGAACGGGCACGGCGCGACGCGCTGCGCGTCGACCGCCTCGTGCGGGACGGTGACGACCCGGGCCCCTTGGCAGGCGTGCCGTTCCTCGTGAAGTGGAATGTCGACGTGGCGGGCTACCCGACGGTCGCGGGATCGCCCGCGCGCGCCGCGTTGCCACCCGCCAGCGCCGACGCGGCAACGGTCGCACGATTGCGTGCGGCCGGCGCGGTTCCGATCGGCGCAACCCACATGGACGAACTCGCATGCGGCGCCACCGGCGTGAATCCGCACTATGGCGCGGTGCACCTGCCGGCCGACCCGACGCGCATGACGGGCGGCTCGTCGAGCGGCTCCGCCGCCGCGGTTGCCGCCGGATACGTGCCGCTCGCGCTAGGCAGCGATACGAACGGATCGATTCGCGCGCCGGCAGCGCTGTGCGGCGTATGGGGATTCCGCCCCGGCGACGGGCGGCTGTCGCGGACCGGCTGCCTGCCGTATGCCGCATCGCTCGATACCGTCGGCGGGTTCGCGAACGATATCGACGATCTCGCGGTGCTGTACGACACGCTGTGCGAAGCCCATGCGCCGCGCTCGAAGCCGGTGCGCGATCCGGGCGTGCCGCTACGCGTCGCCGTACTGACCGGCGATTTCGAAACACATGCCGATGCGGATGCGCAACGCGCCGTCCGGCGCGTGGCCGCCTGCCTGCGGGCGCGCGAATCGGTGTCTGTCGGCAGCGACGAAATCGCGAACGTGCGCGAAGCGGCGCTCGTGATCTCGAACGTGGAGCTGGCACGCGCCCATAGCGGGTTGCTCGACGCGCCGGCGGCACTCGTATCCGAACACCTGCGCTCGCGCATCGGAATCGGCCTCGCCGTCCCCGGCGCCGTGTATCGCGAGGCGCTCGCCGGCCGTGCCGCGTGGCGCACGCGCCTCGAAGCGCTGTTCGCGTGCTACGACGTCCTGCTGGCCGCTGCGACGCCGTGCGCGGCGCCGCACTTCGCCGACGCAACCGTCGATATCAACGGCGTCGCGCTCGCCCCCGCGAAGGCGCTCGGCCTGCTCACGCAACCGATTTCATTCGCGGGGCTGCCGGTCGTCAGCGCACCGTGCTTCGCGTCGGGTGAACTGCCGGTCGGCGTGCAGTTGATCGGCGCGCCCAGCGACGACGCCGCGTGCTTCGTCGCCGCGCGGCAATTCTCGGCCGAATGGCGCGCGATGATTCGTTAGCCGTGCCGCGGTACGGCATGCCCCGTGCGAAGCGCCTGCTCGTGCGAAGCGATCCCCGCCGCGCATGCCGCGCGTCGCCGCGACTGTCTTTCGCGTGCTATGTCAACGCCGACAGATCGAACGGCGTCTCCCGCAACCGCTTGCCCGTCAGCCTGAACACCGCATTCGCGATCGCAGGCGTCACCGCGGGGCTCGACAGTTCCCCCACCCCGCCCGGCTTCGCCGGATCGCCCTGCACGACATGGATGTCGGTGTCGGGCATGTCGCGCATCCGCATCACGCGATACGTATCGAAATTCGACTGCTGCACGCGGCCGTGCTTGAAATCGATGCGATCGGCGGTTGCATGGCCGAGCCCCCACATCAGCCCGCCGTACAGTTGCTCGTCGACGCCCGACGGCGACACCGCGATCCCGCAATCGGCCACGCACGTGAGCTTCTCCACCTTCACCGCGCCGTCCTGGCGCACGACCCGCGCGACCACCGCGACATAGCTGTCGTACGCCTGGTTCGTCGCCACGCCGAGCGCGACGCCGTCCGGCAGCGGCTGCCCCCAGCCGGCACGCCGCGCGGCCTCCCGCAGCACGGCCGCATGACGTGGCCGGTCACGCATGTGCGCGAGCCGGAATTCGACCGGGTCGCGCTTCGCCGCATGCGCGGCTTCGTCCATCACCGATTCGACGGCGAATACGTTCGGGATGTAGCTCACCGCACGAAACCAGCCGGTCGGCACGCCCGTCTCCATGCGGATCCAGCCGATATCGCGATGCGGCGCACGGTACGCGAACTCCCATTTGGTGAGCGCTTCGGTCGTGCTGAAGTCCATCCGGTCGGTGCGCTCGAGATAACCGGGCTCCCACTGCTGCGGCGACGCGGGCATCACGCCACGCAGCCACAGCGACGCGAGATTGCCCTGCGCATCGAGCACCGCACGCGCACGGTGGTGGCTCGCCGCGTGATAGAACAACGCGCGCATCTCGTCCTCGCGGCTGTTCATCAGCTTCACGGGCTTGCCCGTCTTCACCGCGAGCCACGTCGCCTCGAACAGCCAGTACTTCGCTTCGCGCGCGCCGAAACTGCCGCCCGACACGAGCTCGTGCAACGTCACGCGATGTGCGGGAATGCCGCCGATCACGTCGGCCGCTTCCATCGCGGTGGACGGCACCTGCAGCCCGCCCCAGTATTCGATGCCGCCGTCGTGCGCCCACACGGTGAGGTTGATCGGTTCCAGCGGATTCGCGGCCTTGTGCGGCATCGAATACGACGCTTCGATCGTGCGTGCGCCGGGCGCTTTCGCATGCGCGGGATCGCCGTCGGCGATCGTCGGTACGACGCGCGCGGTCGGATCGTCGATCCACGCCGCCTGGCGCGCGGCGAGCGTGCCGCTGTCGAACGTCTCGAACAGGCTGTCCTCCCATTCGATCGTCAACGCAGCCTGTCCCTTGTGGGCCGACCAGTAATCGTCCGCGAGCACCGCGACGCCGGCCTGGTTGCCGCCGAGCACGTCGGGGCGCGGCGGAATCTGCAATACCTCGCGCACGCCGGGAATCGCCAGCGCGGCCTTCGCGTCGACGCGGCGCACGCGGCCGTCGATCACCGGCGCGCGCGTGACGACCGCCACCCGCATCCCGGGCAGCGACACGTCGATGCTGTACGGAAACGAACCATCGGCCTTCTGCGCGGCGCCGCGCTTGCTGCGCAGCTTGCCGATGTAGCGGAACTGCGCGGGGTCCTTCAGCGCGACCTGCGTCGGTGCGGGCAGTTGCGCGGCGGCCTGCGCGAGCGACCCGTATGTCGCACGGCGCCCGCTCGCCGCATGCAGCACGGCGCCATCGGCCGTCGTGCACGCCGAGGCGGGCACGCTCCATTGCCGCGCCGCCGCGGCCACCAGCATCGCCCGCGCAGTCGCACCCGCGCGACGCAACCGCTCGTATTCCATCGCGACGCTCGTGCTGCCGCCGGTCGAGAACACCTTCCACAGCGGATGGATGTAGTCGGCGAAGAACGGATCTTCCGGCGTGATCACGTCGACGCGAAACGGATCGACGTCGAGCTCCTCCGCCACCACCGCCGCGAGCGCGGTACGCGTGCCGGTGCCCGAATCGTGCTTGTGCACGACCAGCTTGATCGTGTCGTCGGGCAGCACGCGCACCCATGCGTTCGGTTCGAATTCGCCCGCGGACGGATACGGATCGCCGCTCGCACGCTTGCCCGCGGCGGCCGCATCAGGCATCCGGAAACCGATCGCGATGCCGGCGGCGAGCAGCGCGGAAGTCTGTTTGAGAAAGCGACGACGCGGCGTGTCGTCGGTGCTCGGTGCATCCGTTGCGTGATCGTCGCGCATGTCACGCCTCCTTCACGGGTTCGGCGGCAGCCTTCAACGCCGGATCGCCGGCGGCCGCACGCCTGATCGCACGGTGAATCCGTGCATAGGTGCCGCAGCGGCAGATGTTGCCCGACATCGCCGACACGATCGCCGCGTCATCCACCGGCTGCCCGCCGTTCAGCAGCGCGGCGGCCTGCATCAGCTGCCCTGGCTGGCAATAGCCGCATTGCGGCACGTCCTCCGCCACCCATGCAAGCTGCAGCGGATGGCGCCCGTCCGGCGACAGCCCTTCGATCGTCGTCACGTGCCGCCCGTTCGCGGCGACAGCGGGGATCAGGCACGACCGCACGGCCTGCCCTTCGAGATGCACGGTGCACGCGCCGCACAGGCCCTTGCCGCAGCCGAACTTCGTGCCGGTGAGCCTGAGCCGGTCGCGCAGCACCCACAGCAACGGCATGTCGTCCGGTACATTCTCGAGCGAATGGCGTGTATCGTTCACGACGATGTCGATCATGTGCAGTCTCCTGATTCGCATTCATGGGGCGGTGCGCGGTTTCGGAGCATTATCGAAACGCGATGGGCGGCCACGCCAGCGATCATTTCGTCGAATCCCTGTCAGTCGGACTAACAGATGCTCAAGCGATACCCTTCGATCCAGTCGATGCAGGCGTTCCTGCAGGCCGCGCGGGTCGGCAGTTTTTCGAGCGCGGCGCGCCAGCTGGCGCTCACGCACAGCGCGATCAGCCAGCAGATCCGCTCGCTCGAGGAATTCATCGGCCAGCCGCTGTTCGCGCGGGCCGGCGGCCGCGTGATCCTGACCGACGCGGGGACGCTGTTCGCGAACCAGTTGTCGGACGGGCTCGAACAGATCGATCGCGCGCTGTCGTCGGTCAAGGGGCGCACGACCGCGCCGTCGCTCCGGCTCGACGTCGATCCCGAACTGATGCAGGGTTGGCTGCCCGCACGGCTGCCGGAACTGATGCGCACGCTCGACGGCACGACGCTGACGGTGCTGTCCGCGCCGCGCCACGACCGCGATGCGTTCGATCGTGTCGATATTGCGCTGCGCTATGGCTACGGGGAATGGGAAGGCGTGGACAGCGCACTGGTCTGCCCCGACCGGCTGACCGCGATGGCCGCACCGGCACTGCTCGCCCGCTACGGGCTCGCCGCGCCGCTCGCGCCCGAGCAGGTGCTGGAGCTGCCGCTGCTCGGCTATACGAAGCGTTCGTGGATTCCGTGGCTCGAAGCGGCCGGGCTGGCGCCCGTCGAACCGGAGACGATCGCCGTGTTCGACAACGCGGCCGGGCTCGTCGCGACCCTGGCGTCAGGGTGCGGCGCGGGACTGGTGCGCGGGCTGCTCGCCGCCGATGCATTGCGCGACGGCCGGCTCGTCGAGCTCTGCACGATCGCGATTCCGACCCACTACAACCTCCATGCGATCTGGCCGCGCGAGCGGCACGCACGCGTGAAACCGCTGATCGACGCGATCGGCGCGCTGGTCACGCAATCGCTCGCGCGCTGACCCGCGCGCTTCAGGCGGTGAATTCCGCCGCGACCTCGCGCACGGTATCGAGAAATGCGCCGAGCACCGCCGACGTATCGTCCGCGCGGTAACGCGCCTGCAGCGATACCTCGAGCGCCGGCGGCAACAGCGGCACGAACGCGACGCCGCCCGTCGAGATCTGCCGCGACGACGCCGGCAGCAGCGCGACGCCCAGCCCTTCGCGCACCAGCGACAACAGCGTGTGCACCTCGACGACCTCGTGCGCGATCCGCGGCGTGAAGCGCGCATCGACGCAACTCTGCTGCAGGAAGCGCGCCAGTTGCGAATGCCGCAGGCCGAACGACACGAACTGCTCGCCGGCCAGCTCGCCGAGCGCGATCGCCGCGCGTGATGCGAGCGGATGGCCGGGCGGCAGCACGGCCACGGCCGTCTCGCGCACGACGATCTCGCTGCGGATCGACGGATCGTCCTGGAACAGCCGGAAGAAGCACACGTCGAGCCGCTTCTCCTTCAGCGCATCGATCTGCGCGGCCGGCGTCATCTCGTGCAGCGACCAGTGCACGTGCGGATGGCGTTCGGCGAACACGCGCAACGCGTGCGGGATCGGCGCGACCATCGCCGAGCTGATGATGCCGACCGCGAGGCGCCCGACTTCGCCACGCCCCGCGCACCGCGTCAGATCGATCGCGCGATCGAACTGCGCGACGATCAGCGGCACCTGTTCCTTCAGTGTTTTCCCTGCCTCCGTGAGTGCGACGCGATGCTGCGAGCGCACGAACAGCGCGGTGCCGAGCTGCTCTTCCAGCAGCCGGATCTGCTGGCTCAGCGGCGGCTGGGAGATATGGAGCCGCGCGGCGGCGCGCCCGAAATGCAGTTCGTCGGCCAGCACCGCGAAGTAACGCAACACACGCATGTCCATATCGCAAACGTATCAAGAGCGTCAGTAAAAAATATTGTACAGAGCACATTCGGCTTGTGACACTCGGTCTCAAGCAGCAGTGCACGCCGCAGTGTGTCACTCGATGCCGGCGAGGGGAAGGCGCGAAAAAAAAGCGCCTTGCAAAGGGCCGCATGAATCCGACCGACAGGTCGCTTCATCGACGTGCCTGCCCGCGACCCGGCAACCGGCTTTTCCGGTTCCTCTCAAGGAGATCGAGTAGATGATCATCGACACCAGCTGTTACCCGACGAATCTCGTCGACCTCGCGTGGCGCCACGACGGCCCGCCGTTCACCGGCGAACGCCTGATCGAGACGATGAACGGCCCGTTCCTCATCAACGGCAAGCCGCGCCGCGTGGACAAGGCGTTCATCCAGCCGCCGCAAGGCAACACCATCTATACGTATACCGACGGCGAAAAGTCGGGCACCGAATCGATCGACGCGTACATGGCGTACACGGTCGAGATGGTGCACCGGCATCCCGACCGCTTCATCGGCTGCTTCGTCTACAACCCGCGCTGCGGCGTGGAGAACGGCGTGAACGCAATCGATCACTACGTGCGCAAGCTCGGCTTCAAGATGGTGCAATTCCAGGCCAACATGCATGCGTACCGGCCCGACCGCGCGCTCGACTGGCTGCGCCCCGCGCTGAAGAAATGCGCGGAACTCGGCGTGCTCGTGAAGCTGCATACCGGCGACGGCCCGTACAGCATCCCGACCGAGTGGGTGCCGATGATCAAGGAATTCCCGACGGTCAATTTCATCATGGCGCACTTCGGTGTGCAGACGGGCGGCGTCTATTGCTTCGAGCCGTTCCAGCTCGCGATGGATCTGCCGAACGTGTATTGCGAATCGGGCTGGTGCCTGCAATCGCGCATCGTCGAATTCGCGAAGGTGCTGCCGAAGCACAAGATCCTGTTCGGCTCCGACACGCCGCCGAACGAACCGGGCATGTGGCTGCGCCTGCTCGAAGTGCTGTGCTTCGACCCGCCGCAAGGGATGAATCTCGACGAGGACACGCTAGAGGATTACCTCGGCAACAACACGGCACGCATGATCGGCCTCGAACCGACGCCCGCGCCGCGCACCGTCGACGGAGCGAAAGCGTTGCTCGCCGCCTGACGCGCGCCCCTCTCTCCCGATTCCGGAGCATTGCATGATCATCGATACGCACCTGCACCCGACCAACCTCGTCGACGAGGCGTGGCGCCATACCGGCGAACCGTTCACCGGCGAGCGCCTGCTGAAGATGATGGACGGCCCGTACATCATCAACGGCAAGCCGCGCCGCATCGACATGGGATTCATCCAGCCGCCGCCCGGCAACACCGGCTATCGCGACGGCAATCGCCGCGGCCGCGACGGCATTCGCGACTACATGGCGTACATCGCCGAACTCACGCAGAAGTACCCCGACCGCTTCATCGGCAACTTCACGTACAACCCGCGCTGGGGCCCGGAAAACGGCGCGGCGGAGCTGGAATTCCACATCAGGGAGTACGGCTTCAAGATGGTGAAGCTGCACGCGAACATGCATGGCTACCGGCCGGACCGCGCGCTCGACTGGCTGCGCCCCGCGATGAAGGTGTGCGCGAAGTACAACACCGTCGTGCTGATCCATACGGGCGACGGGCCATACACGATTCCGACGCAGTTCTACCCGATCATCCGCGAGTTTCCGATGGTGAACTTCATCATCGGTCACTTCGGCATCCAGACGGGCGGCAACTACTCGTTCGAAGCGTTCTGGATGGCGATGGACACGCCGAACGTGTATTGCGAATCGGGCTGGTGCTACCAGTCGCGGATCGTCGAATTCGCGCGCGAGCTGCCGCGCAACAAGATCGTGTTCGGCACCGATTCGCCGCCGAACGAGCCCGGCATGTGGCTGCGCGAGCTGGAAATGCTATGCGGGCCCGCGCCGCAGGGGATGGATCTCGACGAGGACGGCCTCGAGGACTACATGGGCAACAACATCGCCCGCCTCGTCGGCATCGAGCCGACCAGGCCACCGAAGGATCTCGACGAAGCACAGAAGCGCCTGACGGCGACCTACGTGTAACGCGCCGGCGCCCGGATCGCGTGCCGCCACGGGCATGCACGCGGTCCGGCCTTTTCCCTTCCGCATCCGACGGAGTGCATCATGGCGTCGAGCCTTTTCGCCGAGCAGCAGGATTTTCATCACTTCGCGACCGCCTATCGCGAACGCTTTCCGGACGACGTGCTGACGATCGCGCAGCCGCTGTCCGCCGACCAGGACGTCACCGCCGTCGTCGCGTCGCTCGCCGCGCGCGGCCGGCACGAGATGCTCGTCTGCGAGCGCATCGACGGCCTGTCGACGCCGCTCGTCACCAACGTCTTCGCGTCCCGCACGCGTATCGGCCGGCTGTTCGGCGTCGACGCGAACGGGCTGTTCGACGCGTGGCAGCAGCGCGCGAACGCGCCCGTCGCGCCGGTCGTCGTGCCGCACGGCCCCGTGCTCGATCATGTGGTCGAAGGCGACGCGGTCGATCTCGCGCACCTGCCGATGATCCGCCACTTCGAAACGGATCGCGGGCCATACGTGACCAACGCAGTGATCGTCGCCGAAGATCCGGTGACGGGCATCGCGAACCTGAGCTATCACCGCTCGATGCCGCACGCGCGCAACGCGCTGGCGACGAGCCTGCATTCGCGCGGCCATCTGTGGCGGATGCTGCAAACCGCGAAAGCCCGCGGCGACACGCTGAAAGTCGCGATGGTGATCGGCGCGCATCCGCTCGTCATGCTCGCGGCCGCCGCGCGCGTGCCGTTCGGCGCGGACGAACGCGCGATCGCGGGCGGGCTGTTCGGCGCGCCGTTGCAGCTCGTGCGCACGCCGCGCCACGGCATCGGCGTACCCGCCGCCGCCGAGTTCGTGCTCGAGGGCACGATCGATCCCGATGCGCACGCCGAAGAAGGCCCGTTCGGCGAATTCACCGGCTACTCGTCGGATCGCTCGACCAACAACGTGCTGCGCGTCGACACGATGATGCGGCGCGACGACGCATGGCTCGTCGACGTCGTCGGCGGCCCGTACGCGGAACACCTGACACTCGCGCGGCTGCCGCGCGAAGCCGAGATGAGCGAGAAGCTCAAGGCGCGCTTTCCGGCCGTCACCGCGATCCACTATCCGAATTCCGGCACGCATTTTCACTGCTACGTCGCGCTGAAGCAGTCGCGCGACGGCGAGGCGCGCCAGATCATGCTCGCGCTGCTCGGCTGGGACCCGTACCTGAAGAACGTCGTCGCGGTCGACAGCGACATCGACATCACCGACGACGCGCAGGTGCTGTGGGCGATCGCGACGCACTTCCAGCCGCATCGCGACCTGTTCGTCGTCGACGGGCTGCCCGGCAGCCCGCTCGACCCATCGTCGTCGGCCGACGGCACGACGTCGCGAATGGGCGTCGACGCGACCCGCGGCGCGCGCTTCGACGGCGTGCGCGCCCGGGTCGGCGACGCTGCAATGCAGCGTGCCGCGCACCTCGTCGCGCAACTCGCCGGAGCGCCGCGATGAGCGCGCGGCGGCTCGTGGTCGGCATCAGCGGCGCGTCCGGCTTCGTGTACGGGATACGGCTGCTCGCGCTGCTGCGCGAACTCGACATCGAGACGCACGTGGTCGTGTCCCGCGCCGCCGCGCTGACGATGGCGCACGAGACCGATTTCAAGCTGTCCGACGTCGCCGCGCGCGCGAGCGTGCTGTACCGCAGCGACGACATCGCCGCGCCGATCGCGAGCGGCTCGTTCCGCACGCTCGGGATGATCGTCGCGCCGTGCTCGATGAAGACGCTCGCCGAGATCGCGAGCGGGCTGTCGGCGGGCCTGATCGCGCGCGCCGCCGACGTCGCGCTCAAGGAGCGCCGCCGGCTCGTGCTGCTCGCACGCGAAACGCCGTACACGCTCACGCACCTGCGCAACATGGCCGCCGCGACCGAGATGGGGGCGATCGTCGCGCCGCCCGTGCCGGCGTTCTATGCGCGCCCCGCGTCGCTCGAGCAGATGATCGACCACACACTCGGCCGCGTGCTCGACCTGTTCGACCTCGATTCCCGCACCGTCCATCGCTGGAAAGACAGCGAATCACGGCCCCATCCGCAGCCCAACCGACTCAACGGAGACGCGTCATGACCCACATCCACACCACCCACAGCGACGTCCAGAAGATTCCGGTCACCGTGCTGACCGGCTTCCTCGGCGCGGGCAAGACCACGCTGCTGAACCATATCCTGCGCGAGAAACACGGCCGCAAGATCGCGGTGATCGAGAACGAGTTCGGCGAAATCGGCATCGACGGCGGCCTCGTGCTCGAATCGACCGAGGAAATCTACGAGATGACGAACGGCTGCGTGTGCTGCGTGGGCGCGGTGCGCGAGGATCTCGTGCGGATCGTGCGGATGCTGGTCGCCCGGCCCGACCGGCTCGATCACATCATCGTCGAGACGAGCGGGCTCGCCGATCCGTATCCGGTCGCGCAAACCTTCTTTCTCGACGATCCGATCGCGAAGGAAGTCGCGCTCGATGCGGTCGTCACGATGGTCGACGCGAAGCATATTCGCGCGCACCTCGACGATCTCGTGCTCGACGGCCGCGACAACCAGGCGGTCGACCAGATCGTCTGCGCGGACCGCATCGTCATCAACAAGGTCGATCTCGTCGACGCGACGGACGTCGGCGCGCTGACCGCGCGGCTGCGCGAGTTGAACAGCACCGCCGAGATCGTGACGTCGAGCTACGCGCAGGTCGATCTCGATCGCATCCTCGGGATCGGCGCGAACGAATTCGCGCAGATTCTCGTCGAGAGCGACGGACTGGCGGTCGAGGCGCCGCATGCGGACGAACACGAACACACGCATGCGCACGGCCACGACGCACACGGCGATCATCCGCACGACCACCACGACGATCACCACGAACACGACGCAAGCGTGTCGTCGGTCGGCATCGAAGTCGACGCGGACGTCGATCTCGACGCGCTCGAAGCCTGGCTCGGCGAGCTGCGCCGCGCCGACACCGCGAACCTGTTCCGGATGAAGGGCATCCTCGCCGTGCAGGGTCGCGCGCAGCGCTACGTGCTGCAGGGCGTGCACGGCGTGATCGAACTGCGCGCCGCGCAGGCGTGGGGCTGCGAGCCGCGCTCGTCGCGCATCGTTTTCATCGGCCGCGATCTCGATCGCGCCGCGCTGACCGACCGTTTCCATGCCTGTCTCGCCGCGCCGGTCGCGGCCTGACGGGCACGCCAGGCGGGTGCGCCATGCGCCCGCCCGATAACGAACCTCAGGAGACACGCCCATGAACTCTGCTTCACATCCCGTCGATCGGGTCCTGCCGCGCCGCCAGATGCTGACGCTCGGCCTGCAGCACATGCTCGTCGCGTATATCGGCGCGATCGCGGTGCCGCTGATCGTCGCATCGGCCTTGAAGATGTCGCCCGCCGATACGACCGTGCTGATCAGCACCGCGCTGTTCTGTTCCGGCATCTCGACGATCCTGCAAACGGTCGGCGTGTGGAAGCTCGGCGTGCGCCTGCCGATCCTGCAGGGCGTCGCGTTCAGCAGCGTCGGCCCGGTGATCGCGATCGGCCTGACGCCGGGCGTCGGGTTCGCCGGCGTGTGCGGCGCGGTGATCGGCGCGGGCATCATCACGACCTTCGCGGCGCCGCTGGTCGGCCGGCTGCGCCGCCTGTTCCCGCCGGTCGTGACGGGCTGCATCGTCACCGTGATCGGGCTGCAGCTGTTTCCGGTCGCATATCAGTGGGCCGGCGGCGGCGACGCGGCGAAGCTGCAGTTCGGCGAGCTGTCGTTCCTCGCGGTCGCGCTCGTCGTCGCGGTCGTGATCCTCGCGGTCAACCGCTTCGCGAACGCGTTCCTGCGCAACCTGTCGGTGCTGATCGGGCTGGTGGCCGGCAGCCTGCTCGCGATCGCGCTCGGGATGGGCAACTTCACGAACGTCGCGGCCGCGCCGTGGTTCACCGTGCCCTACCCGTTCCATTTCGGCACGCCCGTGTTCGCGATCGTGCCGGTGCTGACGATGGTCGTCGTGATGATCGTGCAGATGGTCGAATCGATGGGCCTGTTCGTCGCGATCGGCGACATCGTCGAGAAACAGGTGAGCGAGGAGGACGTCGTGCGCGGGCTGCGTGCGAACGGCATCGCGAGCGCGATCGCCGGCACGTTCGCCGCGTTTCCGTTCATCGCGTTCATGGAGAACGTCGGGCTCGTGATCCTGACCGGCGTGCGCAGCCGCTGGATCGTCGCGGTCAGCGGCGTGCTGATGTGCGTCGTCGCGCTGGTGCCGAAGATCGGCGCGATCGTCGCGTCGACGCCGTCGGCCGCGCTCGGCGGCGCGGGTATCGCGATGTTCGGCGTGGTCGTCGCGGCCGGCGTGCAGACGCTCGCGAAGGTCGATTTCGAGAACAACCGCTACAACGTGCTGATCGTCGGCTTCACGATCGCGACCGCGCTGATTCCGGTGATGGCGCCGAAGGTGTTCGCGCACATGCCCGACTGGACGCAGCCGTTCCTGCACAGCGGCGTCGTGATCGCCTGCCTCGTGTCGGTGCTGCTCAATGCGTTGCTCAACGGCGTGCCGGCGGCCGCCCCCGTTGAAACGCATGCCCGTGCCGATGCCGCGCCCCGCAGCCCGATGGCGCGCGAGTGCGACTGACCGGCTTCATGCCGCGCGCGGCCTCACGGCGGCGCGCGGCGCACGACAACCCGTGACCCGACTATCCGAATCCGAGGAGAACCGACCATGAGCGTTCCTTGTTCTTCGCTGCTGATCCGCCACCCGCTCGCGGTCATGAGCGGCCACCCCGGCGACGCCGCGCGGCTCGGCCGGCCCGACCTGCGCATCCGCGACGGCCGGATCGAGACGATCGCACCCGATCTCGCGCCGCTACCCGGCGAGCGCGTGATCGATGCGAGCCATTGCGTCGTCTATCCGGGCTGGATCAACACGCACCATCATCTGTTCCAGAACCTGCTGAAAGGCGTGCCGGCCGGCATCAACGCCGACCTGCAGGCATGGCTTGCCGCCGTCCCGTATCCGCGCGTCGCCCGCTTCACGCCGGAACTCGCGCGCATCGCCGCGCGGCTCGGCTTCGCGGAACTGCTGCTGTCCGGCGTGACGACCTGCGCCGATCATCATTACCTGTACCACGCGGGCGGCACGACCGAGACCGGCGACCTGCTGTTCGACGAAGCCGCCGCCTTCGGCATGCGCTTCGTGCTGTGCCGCGGCGGCGCATTGCAGGCGGCCGGCGATCATCCGGGGTTCGCCGGCACCGCGCTGCAGCCCGAGACGCTCGATCAGATGCTCGCGGATATCGAACGGCTGAAGGCGCGCTATCACGACGCGGGCGCGGCATCGATGCGCCGCGTGGTCGTCGCGCCGACGACGCCGACCTTCTCGCTGCCGCCGGACCTGCTGCCGGAAGTCGCGCGGGCGGCGCGCGGCATAGGTCTGCGGCTGCATTCGCACCTGTCCGAGACGACCCGCTACGTCGATTTCTGCCGCGAGCGCTACGGCAAGCTGCCCGTCGAATTCGTCGCCGAGCGCGAATGGCTCGGCCCGGACGTGTGGTTCGCGCACCTCGTTCATCTCGAGGCGAGCGAGATCGCGATGCTCGCGGAAACCGGCACCGGCTGCTCGCACTGCCCCGTCAGCAATGCACGGCTCGGCAGCGGCATCGCGCCCGCGCCGCGCATGGCGGCGACCGGCGTGCCGGTGTCGCTGGGCGTCGACGGCGTCGCGTCGAACGAATCGGGCAGCATGACGCACGAGGCGAATTTCGCGTGGCTCGTGCATCGCGCGGCGCACGGCGCGTCGGCCACCACGATCGAGGACGTGCTGCATTGGGGCACGCAAGGCGGCGCCCGCGTGCTCGGGCTGGATGCGGTCGGCACGCTCGGGGTCGGACAAGCCGCCGATCTCGTGCTGTACGACGTGAGCGGACCGCGCTTCAACGGTTTCCACGACCATGCGATCGCGCCGGTGGCGGCCGGCGAGCCCGCGCCGGTGAAGTACAACATCGTGAACGGTCGGATCGTGGTGGACAACGGCGAGATCCCGGGGCTCGACCTTGCCGCGTTGCGCCGTGCGGCCGTCGCCGCGGTGCGGCAGTTGCTCGACTGAGTGGAGGCCATCCGATGAATCCGCGCATCCGCATCGGCATCCTGACGCCGTCGTCGAACACCGCGCTCGAGCCGCTGACGAGCGCGATCGTCGCCGACCTGCCACACGTCAGCGTGCATTTCGCGCGCTTCACCGTGACCGAGATCGCGCTCAGCGCGGCCGCGCTCGACCAGTTCGACGCGGCGCACATCCTCGTCGCCGCGCGGCAGCTCGCCGACGCGCGCGTCGACGTGATCGGCTGGAGCGGCACGTCGGCCGGCTGGCTCGGCTTCGAGCGCGATGCCGCGCTGTGCCGCGGCATCGAAAAAGCGACCGGCATCCCGGCGACGACGTCGGTGCTCGCGCTGAACGAGTTGCTCGAGCGCACCGGCGTGCGGCGGCTCGGCCTCGTCACGCCGTATCTCGACGACGTGCAGCAACGGATCGTGCGTCAGTATGCGCAGCTCGGCATCGACTGCGTGGCCGAACGGCATCTCGGGCTGCGCGACAACGCCAGCTTCGCGGACGTGCCCGATACGCAGCTCGCGGCGTTGATGCGCAAGACGGCACAGGCGCGGCCGGATGCGGTGGCGACGTTCTGCACGAACCTGCATGCCGCGCATCTGGCCGGGCCGTTCGAACAGGCGACGGGCATCGCGGCTTACGACACGGTGTCGACGGTCGTGTGGAAGGCGTTGCGGATGGCCGGCGTCGATACGGGCGTGCTGGCGCGGTGGGGAAAGCTGTTCTCGATGAGTTGATGCGCATCGCCGCGGCCGCGAGTATGCTTGTGCTTCGCACGCTCTCCAACACGCGGCGGCACGGCGCAAGCGACACCGATGCCCCGCCAACCGCCACTCATCATCGATGGATTTCGACGTCATCGTTCTCGGCGCCGGCATCGTCGGCGTCTCCGCCGCGCTGCACCTGCAGGATCGCGGGCGCAAGGTTGCGCTCGTCGATCGCGGCGCGCCCGGCGAAGGCACGAGCTTCGGCAATGCCGGGCTGATCGAGCGCTCGTCGGTCGAACCGTACCCGTTCCCGCGCAGCCCGTTCACGCTGATGCGCTATGCGCTGAATCGCTCGACCGACCTCTACTGGCACAGCGCGTCGCTGCCCGCGTTCGCGCCGTGGCTCGCGCGGTTCTGGTGGGAATCGGCGCCGCTGCGTCACGCGGCGGCCTCGCGCGACATGCTGCCGCTGATCGAACGCTGCATCGTCGAACACGACGCGCTGATCGCCCGGGCCGGCGCCGGCGAACTGATTCGCGCGAACGGCTGGCTGGAAGCGTTCCGCACGCCGGCCGCATTCGAACGCGGCGTGGCCGAGGCCGGCCTCACCGCGCGCCGCCACGGGCTCGGCATCACGCCGCTCGACGCGGCCGCGCTGCTCGCGCATGAACCGAGCCTCGCGGCGGGCTTCTGCGGCGCGCTGCACTGGCTCGACCCGAAAAGCGTCGTCGATCCGTCCGCGCTCGTCAAAGCGTATGCGCAGCTGTTCGCGCAGGGCGGCGGCACGCTGCTGACGGGCGACGCCGCGAGCCTCGACGCGCTGTCACCCGGCTGGCAGGTGAAGACCGACGACGGCCCGGCGGCCGCGCCGGCCGTCGTCGTCGCGCTCGGCCCGTGGTCCGACACGGTGTTCGGCAAGTTCGGCTACAAGATTCCGCTGCGCGAGAAGCGCGGCTATCACATGCACTACGCGCCGTCCGCGCGCGGCGTGCCGTCGGCGCCGATCGTCGATCGCGAATACGGTTACGTGATCGCGCCGATGCGGCGCGGATTGCGGCTGACGACCGGCGTCGAGATCGCGCGGCGCGGGCTTCCGCCAACGGGCGTGCAGCTCGAACGCGCGGAACGCGTCGCGCGGCCGGTGTTCGGGTTCGGCGAGCGGCTCGACCCGCATCCGTGGCTCGGCTTCCGGCCGTGCACGCCCGACATGCGCCCGGTGATCGGCCCCGCGCCCGCGCATCGCGGGCTGTGGTTCGCGTTCGGCCACAACCATCACGGCCTGACGCTCGGCCCCGTCACCGGCCGCCTGCTCGCCGAGATGATGACCGGCGAGGCGCCGTTCACCGATCCGGCGCCGTATCGCGCGGATCGCTTCTGAGCAGGCGATCCCCCGACGCGCCGCCCCGAATGGCGTCGAATCCGGCGTCGTCAGCGAAAGCGCAGCTGATCTCGCCCGAGCTGCGCAACGGACGCGCAGCCCATCAGCCGCATGTCCCGTTCGATCTCCGCCCGCATCAGTTGCAACGCGCGCTCGACGCCGGGCTGCCCGGCGGCGGCGAGCGGGAACAGGTAATAGCGTCCCAGCCCGACGGCCTTCGCCCCCAACGCCAGCGCCTTCAGTACGTGCGAACCGCGCTGCACGCCGCCATCCATCATCACGTCGATCCGGTCGCCCACCGCGTCGACGATCTCGGCAAGCTGATCGAACGCCGCGCGCGAACCGTCCAGTTGCCGTCCGCCGTGGTTCGACAACACGATGCCGGTACAGCCGATGTCCACCGCCCGGCGGGCATCGTCGACCGACATCACGCCTTTCAGGCAAAACTGCCCGTTCCACTCCCGCACCATCGCGGCGACGTCGTCCCATGACATCGACGGATCCAGCATGTCCGTGAAGTAGCGGCTGATCGACATCGCGCCGCCGCCCATGTCGACATGCCGGTCGAGTTGCGGCAAACGGAACCGCTCGTGGGTAAGATAGTTGATGGCCCAGGCCGGCTTCAACGCGAACTCGGTCAGCCCCGCGAGAGTCAGCCGGAATGGAATCGAAAAACCGGTGCGCTTGTCACGCTCGCGATTGCCGCCGGTAATGCTGTCCACCGTCAGCATCATCACGTTCACGCCGGCTTCCCTCGAGCGGTTCATCATCTCGCGATTGAGGCCGCGATCCTTGTGAAAGTAGAACTGGTAGACCTGCGGGCCCTGGCTGATCGCACGCGCTTCTTCCAGGCTCACGGTGCCGAGCGACGACACGCCGAACATCGTGTCGAATTTCGCGGCCGCGGCGGCGACCGCGCGCTCGCCGTCATGATGAAACAGGCGTTGCAGCGCCGTCGGCGAACAATAGACCGGCATGCCGAGCTTCTGCCCCATGACCGTCACCGACAGGTCGACATCGCGCACGCCGCGCAACACGTTCGGCACCAGATCGCAGCGTTCGAACGCACGCGTGTTGCGTCGATACGTGGCTTCATCGTCGGCCGCACCGTCGATGTAGTTGAAGATCGGTCCCGGCAACCGCCGCCTGGCGAGTTCGCGGAAGTCGTGGAAATTGTGGCAATCGTTCACGCGCATTCGTCACACTCCATTCGGCGCGCGAGCGGCGTGCCGGTCGACCGGCGCGCGTCGCTCGCAGCGCAGCGTTCGTTCTGTCCCGACGGCCGGTGCGCTCGCACGGCGCGGACGCCGCATCGACACCCGGAAGGGTCCGCGTCGCGTGCGCCGTTTCCCGACATGCAGGAAATCGATTCGTGCGCTCAGTCGAGCGCGCGGCCGAAGATGCGGATCACTTCGTCGAGATGCTCGGCCATCGCGCGGCGCGCGGCGTCCGGGTCGCGCGCGCGGATCGCGTCGAGGATCGCGCGATGCTCGAGTTCGGACCGGTGCGGCATGTCGTTCGGCATGTACAGCGACTGCAGCCGCTGGAACATCAGGTCGTACTTGTGCGCGAGCAACTGCTTGATCATCAGCGCATACGCGGGGTTGTCGCTCGCTTCCGCGATGCGGATGTGGAACAGCCGGTCGCCCGGGTGCGTGAGCGAGCCGCTGCGGTTGTCGTCCTGGTTGCGCAGGAACGCTTCGTGAATCCCTTCGATCTGCGCGTCCGAGCCATGCTTCGCGGCCAGCGACGCGGCTTCCGGCTCGATCAGCCGGCGCGCCTGCAGCAGCGCGAACGGCGGGATTTCGGTATCGAGGTCGAGCGCGATGCCGAGTTCGGGATCGATCTCGACGATCGAGAACGGCGCGACCTTCGCGTCGGGCGCCGGCGCGGGTTCGGGCACGGCAGCCGCTTCCGGGTGGCGCACCTTCACGCCGTCGCCGACGCGCACGCTGACGAGCCCGTTCACTTCGAGCGCGATCAGTGCCTCGCGCACCGACGTGCGCGACACGCCGAAGCGTTCGGCCAGTTCGCGCTCGGGCGGCAGATAGCTGCCCGGCGGGAAATCGCCGGACTCGATCATCGCGCTGAGCTTGTCGGCGATCTGCTGGTAGAGGCGGCGGTTCTGAATCGGCTGGATGGACATACGTTGACGCTGGTAATCGGTTTCGTTCCGGACGGTCTGACGAATCGGCAGACCGCTCGCGCCTATTTTATATGCCGCGCTTCATGTCGCCCGGCACCGCGTAGCAACGCGCGGCCGTGCCGCCCCACAACGCGTCGCGCTCGGCCGCCGACAGCCGCGATTCGGCCCAGCGCTCGACGAGCGACGCCACTTCGTCATACGACGCCGCGAGCAGGCACACGGGCCAGTCCGAGCCGAACATCAGCCGCTGCGGGCCGAACGCGTCGAGCGCCGCGTCGAGGCACTGTTCGACATGCCGGATATCCTGTCCGCGCAGACCGCGCCGCCAGTCGGCCTCGGTCACGAGCCCCGACAGCTTGCACACGACGTGCGGCAGCGCGCCCAGCTCGCGCAGCGCCGCACGCCAGCGCGGAAATGCCGTGTCGTCGCGCTCGAACGCGGCGAGCGCCGGCTTGCCGCAATGATCGAGCACGAGCCAGTGCGCGTCGTGCCGCGCGCAGAACGCACGCACGTCCGGCAACTGGCGCTCGAACACGAGCACGTCGTACACGTAACCGTTCGCCTGCAGCCACGCGACGCCGCGATTGAAGCCGGGATCGGCGACGAACGCGCCGACGTCGGCTTCGTCCTGCACCTGGTGACGAAAGCCGCGCAGCTTCGGGCTGCGCCACTCGGCGACACGGTCGGCCAGCGCCGGCGCGCCGAGATCCTCCCAGCCGACCACCGCCGCGATGCGTGCGTCGTCGCGCGCGAGGTCGAGCAGGAATGCCGTCTCGTCGCGCCCGGCGCGCGCCTGCACCGCGATCGACGCGCCGAGCGCCTGCGCATGCATCTGCGGCCACAGCGCGTCGGGCAGGTAGTCGCGCGCGAGCACGCCCATGCCGGGGCCGATCCACGGATAGTCGGCCGCGCGATAACGCCAGAAGTGCTGATGCGAATCGATACGCACTGCGCCCATGATGCCCTCGTGTTCAATCGCCGCGGCGGCGACGGCCCGCATCGTCGCCACCATTCGCCACGTTCAGTCGTACAACACCGCCGTGATCTTCGGATCGTCGATATTGGTCTTGTCGTACCAGTAGAACCCGGTATCGATGACCTTCGGCAGCTTCTCGCCCTTGATCGCCTTCACGGCCGCCTCGACGGTCTTGTAGCCGATCCCGATCGGGTTCTGCGTGATCGCGCCGGCCATCAGCCCGCTGCGGATCGCGTCCTTCTGCTGCTTGCCGGAATCGTAGCCGATGATCACGACCTTGCGCTTCATCTCGCGCACGCCGTTGACCACGCCGATCGCCGAGCCTTCGTTGGTGCCGAACAGCCCCTTGAGCTTCGGATACGCCTGCAGGATCGACTTCGTCACCTCGGTCGACTTCAGCTGGTCGCCCTCGCCGTACTGCACGGTCACGACCTGTACCTTCGGATGCGCGGACTTCATCCGTTCGAGGAAGCCGTCGCGGCGGTCGATGCCGGTGCGGCTCGTCTGGTCGTGCGCGACCACGGCCACCTCGCCTTCGTCGCCGATCAGCGCGGCGAGCTTGTCGGCGGCGAGCGCGGCGGCCGCCTTGTTGTTGGTCGCGGCCGTCGTCACCGGAATGTCGCTGTCCACGCCCGAGTCGAACGCGATCACCGGAATCTTCTCGGCCTGCGCCTTCTTCAGGAGCGGCAGCGCGGCCTTGCTGTCGAGCGCCGCGAAGCCGAGCGCGGCCGGTTTCTTCGCGATCGCGGCCGACAGCATGTCGATCTGCTTGTCGACCATCGCCTCGGTTTCCGGCCCTTCGAACGTCACCTTCACCTTGTAGTCCTTCGCCGCCTGCATCGCGCCCGATTTCACGGCCTGCCAGAACTGATGCTGGAAGCCTTTCGAGATCAGCGGGATGTAGGTTTCCTGCGCCTGCGCGCCGGCCGTGACGCCGACGGCGAACGTCAGCCCGACGATCGCGTTCAACACCTTGCTCCTGATCACTTCGCGTCTCCTTGGTTGGTATCGACTGAAATGCCGGCCCGGCCGGCGGTGAAGCCCGTTCGTGCTTGCGCCCGTACCTGCGTCAGCGGCGCCGCCGGCGCAGGATGTCCACGTAGACGGCGAGGATGATGATCACGCCCGTCACGACCGTCTGCCATTCCTGCGCGACCGACATGATGCGCAGGCCGTTGGTCAGCACGCTCATGATGAACGCGCCGATGATGGTGCCGACGATGCTGCCCGCGCCGCCCGACAGCGACGTGCCGCCGATCACGACGGCCGCGATCGCATCGAGCTCGTAGCCCTGCCCGAGCGCCGGCTGCGCGGAGTTCAGCCGCGACGCGATCAGCAGGCCGGCGATCCCGCACACCGCGCCGCTGAACGTGTAGACGGCGATCTTCCACGCGTCGACGTTCACGCCGGACAGCCTGAGCGCCTCCTCGTTGCTGCCGAGCGCGAACGTGTAGCGGCCGAAGATGGTGCGGTTCAGCACGATCGACGCGCCGATCGCGACGAGGAACAGGATCAGCACCGCGTTCGGGATCGGCAGCGCGGGAATCAGGTTGCCGATCAGCGAATCCTGCGCGATCGACGTGAAGCCCGGCGTGTCGTTGAAGTAGATCGGCCGCGTGCCGGAGATCACGAGCGACAACCCCTTGAGCAGCATCATCATGCCGAGCGTCGCGATGAACGGCGGCACCTTCATCTTCGCGATCACGATGCCCGACACGCAGCCCGACAGCGCGCCGAAGCCCAGCGCCGCCAGAATCCCGAGCGGCAGCGGCATGCCCCATTTCGTCAGCACGACGCCGGCCATCACCGCGCAGAACGTCATCAGCGTGCCGACCGACAGGTCGATGCCGGACGTGATGATCACGTACGTACAGGCGACGGCCAGCACGCCGTTCACGGCGGTGGCCTGCAGGATCGACACGAGGTTGTCGACTTCGAGGAAGTTCGACGACGCGAAGCTGAAGAACACGATCAGCAGCACGAGGCTCGCGAACGCGAGCAGCTTCTGCCGCGCGGCCGGGTTGAAGAAGCGCGATTTCAGGCTCGCTGCGGCGGCCGGCGTGTCGCCGGTGGCCAGGGACGGAACGGGATGCGTATCGTTGGACATGATCGGGTAGGCGTCTGAGCGTCTGATTCAGGACAATACGGTCGACTCGCGCTGCGTCGCGAGCTGCATGATCTTTTCCTGCGTGGCGTCGGCCGCGCGCAATTCGCCGGTCACGCGGCCTTCGCACATCACGAGGATCCGGTGGCTCATGCGCAGCACCTCGGGCAGCTCCGACGAGATCATCACGATCGCCTTGCCGTCGGCGGCCAGCGCGTCGAGCAGCTTGTAGATCTCGCTTTTCGCGCCGACGTCGATGCCGCGCGTCGGTTCGTCGAAGAACAGGATGTCGCAGTCGCGCAGCAGCCACTTCGCGATCACGATCTTCTGCTGGTTGCCGCCCGACAAGAGCCGCGCGGGCTGCGCGACCGACGGCGTGCGGATCGCGAGCTGGCGCACGTACGACTGCGCGGCCTCGCGCATCCCGCGCGCATCGAGGAACATGCCGCGGCGCACGAAGCGGCGCATGCTCGACAGCGCGATGTTGTTCTGCACGTCCATCCCGACCGCGAGCCCGAAGTGCTTGCGATCCTCGGACAGGTAGCCGATGCCGAACTTCACCGCGTCGGCCGGCGTGCGGATCGTCACGGCCCTGCCGTGCACGCGGATCTCGCCCGCATCGACCGGATCCGCGCCGAACACCGCGCGCGCGACCTCGGTGCGGCCCGCGCCCATCAGCCCGGCGAAGCCGAGGATCTCGCCGCGCCGCAGCGTGAAGCCGACGTCGCGGATCGCGCGGCCGCGCGACAGCCCGCGCACTTCGAGCGCGATCTCGTTCGCGGACGTATCGGGCGGCGTGCGGGTTTGCGCATCGAGCTGGCGGCCGACCATCATCGAGATGATCGTGTCCATCGACGTGTCCGCCATCGGCACGGTCGCGACGTACTTGCCGTCGCGCATCACGGTCACGCGATCGGCGATCTGGCGCAGCTCGTCCATCTTGTGCGAGATGTAGATGATGCCCACGCCGTTCGCGCGCAGGTCGCGGATGATGCGGAACAGCTCGGCGATCTCCGCGTTGTTCAGCGCGGCGGTCGGCTCGTCCATGATCAGCACGCGCGAGTCGAACGACAGCGCCTTCGCGATCTCGACCATCTGCTGCTTCGCGACCGTCAGCCGGCCGACCGGCGTGCGCGGATCGAGATCGAGCCGCATCCGCCGGAAGATCGCGGCAGCGTCCCGGTTCAGCCTGTCTTCGTCGACGAACACGCCGAAGCGGCCGCGCGGCTCGCGGCCGATGAAGATGTTCTGTGCGACGCTCAGGTGATTCATCAGGTTCAGTTCCTGATGGATGATGCCGATGCCGAGCGCCTGCGCGGCACGCGGGTCGGCGATCTCCACCGGGCGGCCGTCCATCCGGATCTCGCCCGCGTCGCGCTGGTAGACGCCCGCGAGTATCTTCATCAGTGTCGACTTGCCGGCGCCGTTCTCGCCCATCAGCGCATGCACTTCACCCGCATGCAGGTCGAAACGGCAATCGTCGAGCGCCTGCACGCCCGGAAAGCGCTTGCCGATGCCGGTCAGCGCGATCAGCGGCGGCGGGGTGTTCGGGGTCGGGTCGGGTTGCATGGAACGCGGCCCTCAACTGATCGCACGATCGAGATGCGTGTAGCCACCATCGACGAACAGCCACTGGCCCGTCGTGTGCGATGCGCGATCCGACAGCAGGAACACGGCCGTATCGGCGATCTCGTCGGCCGTCGTGAAGCGCCGGCCGAGCGGCACCTTGCCGGCAATTTCCGCGACTTTCGCCTCCGGATCGTCGAAACCGGCGATCCAGTTCTGGTAGAGCGGCGTCATCACCTCGGCGGGAATCACCGCGTTCACGCGCACGCCGTCATCGCGCAACGCGACCGCCCATTCACGTGTCAGCGCGAGCTGCGCGCCCTTCGACGCACAATAGCCGCTCGTGTTGCCCTGCCCGGTCACGGCCGTCTTCGACGAAATGTTGACGATCGCGCCGCGCGCCGCCTTCAGGTGCGGCACGCAGTAGTGCGCCATCACGTAGTAATGGATCAGGTTGCGTTCGAGCGACGCGACGAACGCATCGCGTCCGGCGTCGAGCCCGATGCTGTCGTTGATGCCCGCATTGTTCACGAGGCCGTCGATACGGCCGAAGCGCGCGACGGTCTGCGCGACGGCATCGCGGCACTGCGCATCGTCCTGCAGTTCGACGCTCACGCACGCAGCGCGCGGCTGATGCTGCGCGAGTTCGCGCCAGAAGGCGTCGTCGGGCGCGTGGCGCGCGAACACCACCGGTATCGCGCCCTCGCCGGCCAGCCGCATCGAGACCGCGGCGCCGATGCCCGACGCGCCGCCGGTCACGATCACGACCTTGTCTTGCAGATTCAAATCCACTTCGCGTCTCCGTCGTTCATGTTGTCGCCGCGCACGACGCGCGCGGCGCGCCGTCGCGCGTCGCCCCGCGTCAGCCGCGGAACCGGTATTGCTCCAGCGATTCGGGCTTCATCTCGATCGAGAAACCGGGCGCCGTCGGCGGCATGTACGCCGCGCCGCGCACCACGCACGGTTCGACGAAATGCTCGTGCAGGTGGTCGACGTACTCGGTCACGCGCCCTTCCTTCGTGCCGGAAATGCACACGTAATCGATCATCGACAGGTGCTGCACGTACTCGCACAGCCCGACGCCGCCCGCATGCGGGCACACCGGCAGCCCGTACTTCGCGGCCATCAGCATCACCGCGAGAATCTCGTTCACGCCGCCGAGCCGGCACGCGTCGATCTGCACGACGTCGATCGCGCCGCGCGCGATGAACTGCTTGAACAGCACGCGGTTCTGGCACATCTCGCCGGTCGCGACCTGCACCGGCGCGATCGCCTTGCGGATCTTGCGATGCCCTTCGACGTCGTCGGGGCTCGTCGGCTCCTCGATGAACCACGGCCGCGCGAACGCGAGCTCGCGCACCCAGTCGATCGCCTCGTCGACCTCCCACACCTGGTTCGCGTCGATCATCAGCTTGCGGTCGGGGCCGATCACCTCGCGCGCGATCGTCACGCGGCGGATGTCGTCCTCGAGGTTCCCGCCGACTTTCAGCTTCACGTGGTCGAAGCCTTCTTCCACCGCCTCGCGGCACAGCCGGCGCAGCTTGTCGTCGCTGTAGCCGAGCCAGCCGGCCGACGTCGTGTAGCACGGGTAGCCGTCGCGCTCGAGCGCGGCGATCCGCGCGGCCTTGCCGGGCGCCTGCCGGCGCAGCAGCTCGAGCGCTTCGTCCGGGCTCAGGCAGTCGGTCAGGTAGCGGAAGTCGATCGCCCGCACCAGCTCCTCCGGACTCATGTCGGCGACGAGCCGCCACAGCGGCTTGCCGACGGCCTTCGCCCACAAATCCCACACCGCATTGACGACGGCGCCCGTCGCCAGGTGGATCGCGCCCTTGTCGGGGCCGATCCAGCGCAACTGGCTGTCCGACGTGACGTGCCGCCAGAAACGGCCCATGTCCTCGCGGATCCAGTCGAGGTCCAGGCCGACGACGAGGTGACGCATCGCGTCGATCGCCGCACAGCAGATTTCGTTGCCGCGCCCGATGGTGAACGTGAGCCCGTGACCTTCGAGCCCGTCGTGGTCGGTTTCGAGCACGACGTAGGCCGCCGAATAATCGGGGGCCGGATTCATCGCGTCGGAGCCGTCGAGCTGGCGCGAGGTCGGAAAGCGCACGTCGAGGACGCGCATCGATCGAATGATAGGCATGACGAACCGTCCGTTAAAGGGAATCAGGCCTGCACGGTGCGCTGGCGTTGCTCGCCGAGCCCGTCGATGCCGAGCGTGATCACTTGTCCGGCGCGCAGGTAGACGGGCGGCTTCTGCCCGAGGCCGACGCCCGGCGGCGTGCCGGTCGAGATCACGTCGCCCGGCTGCAAGCTCATGAAGCGGCTCAGGTAGCTGATCAGGTGCGGCACGCGGAACACCATCGTCGCGGTCGAGCCGTTCTGGTAGCGGTGGCCGTCCACGTCCAGCCACAGCCGCAGCGCGTGCGGATCGGGCACTTCGTCGGCCGTCACGAGCCAGGGCCCGAGCGGGCCGAACGTGTCGTTGCCCTTGCCCTTGTCCCACGTGCCGCCGCGTTCGAGCTGATATTCGCGCTCCGACACGTCGTTCACGACGCAGTAACCGGCGACGTGCGACAGCGCATCGGCTTCGTCGATATAGCGGCCGCCCTGGCCGATCACCACGCCGAGCTCGACTTCCCAGTCGGTCTTCTCGGAGCCGCGCGGGATTTCGACGTCGTCGTTCGGGCCGGAGATCGCGCTCGTCCACTTGCCGAACACGACGGGCTCCTTCGGCACCTCCATCCCCGATTCGGCCGCGTGATCCGAGTAGTTGAGCCCGATGCAGATGAACTTGCCGACGCGGCCGACGCACGCGCCGAGCCGCGGCGTGCCTTCGACGAGCGGCAGCGACGACGGCGGGATGTCACGCAGCCGCGCGAGCGACGCGGGCGTCAGCGCGTCGCCGGCGATGTCGTCGATCACGCCGGACAGATCGCGAATGTGGCCCTGCGCATCCAGCAGGCCCGGTTTTTCATGGTGTTTGTCGCCAAATCTCAGCAGTTTCATATCGTCGTCCGAACGGAAACGGAAAGTGAATGGAAAGGGGCGGTCAGTTTGACGCGGTCAGTTTGACCAGCCGCCGTCGATCAGGTGAATCGTGCCGGTGGTGAACGACGCTTCGTCGGACGCCAGGTACAGCGCGAGCGCGGCCACTTCGTCCGCGGTGCCGATGCGGCCGATCGGCTGCCGCGCGACGAACGCCTGGCGCACCTCGTCGGTCGACACGTGGCGCGTGCGCGCCTGGTCGGCGATCCGCTGCTCGAGCGACGGCGATTCGATCGTGCCCGGGCAGATCGCGTTGCAGCGGATGCCCCGCTCGACGAAATCGGCGGCCACCGCCTTGGTCAGCCCGATCACCGCCGCCTTGGTGGTGCCGTACACGAAGCGGTTCGGTACGCCCTTCACGCTCGACGCGGCCGACGCCATGTTGACGATCGACGCGCCGCCGGCTTCGAGCATCGCGGGCAGCAGCGCGCGGATCAGCCGGTACATCGACGTGACGTTCAGGTTCAGCGAGAACGCCCACGCGTCGTCGTCGCAGTCGAGGATCGAGCCGTGGTGCACGTAGCCCGCGCAGTTGAACAGCACGTCGAATGCGCGTTCGCTCGCGGCGAGCGCGGCCACCTCGTTCGCGTCGGTGACGTCGAGCCGCCGCGTGACCAGCCGTCCGCCCGCGCGCTCGGCGTCGGCTTCGAGCCGCACCAGCGCGGCTTCGTTGATGTCGGTCGCCAGCACGTCGGCGCCCTCGCGCGCGAACCGCAGCGCGGTCGCACGGCCGATGCCCTGCCCGGCCGCCGTCACCAGCGCGCGTTTGCCCTGCAATCTCATGAGCACTCTCCGAAAAAGCCGGCCGCCAGTCGGCCGATTGGCACAAAGGACTAAAGGTCCAACCAATCATAGGAACGGATCCCGCGTTTGTCACGAAATCGGAATTCAGTATTTACCCGGGGCTGGCGAACCCGTCCGGCGGATAAGGATTCGGCGTGAGAGCGGCGTCGAGGCTTTGCTTGGGCGATCCGCGCAAAGCCAATACGGGCGGGCCTTTGCGCCGATTCTTCGGCGCCGTTCGGCACGGCGAACGGCGCAACCTGACAAAAAAGTCATGTTCGCGTCAGGGTGTCAACGGGTGGCGCACGCCATCATGGCGTTGCCGGACCGCGCTTCCGGTACATCGCCTCCCCGCCCGCGCAGGATCCCTGCGGGCACCTCCGTCCTCCGGCGATGTATCCCGTGACTGGGCGAGCAGACACGGCGCGCGGGCCGATTTTCCGCCCCGGACGTCCCCGTCCGGGGCTTTTTGTCCTTGGTTTTTCAAGAAAATAAGCGTGGATTGTTTCTAAATCGGCAAAAGGTAATTTGAGCCAGACAGGATGTTTTTTCCGGTCACAGACGCTTACATTTAGCGCACCACTCATGGAAACCCCTACGGATTCCCCCTTGGGTAGTGACACCCCACTGCCATGGCCGAACCCGCACGGGCTTTAGGAAACGGCAAAATGAAGGCCTCCAAATCCCTGCCTGCGCTCGATCCCGCCGACGTCCACGTCGAAATCCTCGAACGTTCCGATACGCTGCTCGTCGTCCGCTGGGTCGAACCCGGCCGCTGTCACTACGGCGAACAGCGCTGGCGCCGCCGCTTCGCGCAGCGCACCGGCACCTGCGCGCTGTCGCGCCAGGTCATCCATCGCGGCGACGAAGTGTTCCGCCCGGCCGAGCGCCCGGCCCCCGCGAACGCCGCCGCCATGATCTCCGCCGCCGAAGTGCTCGCGCTGGCCGGCAGCAGGTAACACCTGCCGGCCGCGCGCCGGGCTCGCGGCGCCACGCGCCAGCCCTAGAAGCGCCGGTCTAGTTCCCCCGCTTGTCTGCTCCGTCCGCCCGCACTATCGTTACACCACTCAATGTAACGATTACGTGCCGCGGCCGACCGGCTGCGCCGATGGAGGCAGACATGCATGCATGGAGCGCGCGCCACGTCCCGGCGCAAGGCGGCAAGATCGCGGTCGTGACCGGCGCCAACAGCGGTCTCGGCTGGCAGCTCGCGGAAACGCTGGCCGCGAAAGGCGCGACGGTCGTGATGGGCTGCCGCGACGCCGCACGCGGCGCGCAGGCGGCCGACGCAATCCGCCGGCTTCATCCTCATGCCCGCGTCGAAGTCGATCCGCTCGACCTCGCCGATCTCGCGTCGATCGCCCGCTTCGCCGCCGACGTCGGCGAACGCCACGGCCGCGTCGACATCCTCTGCAACAACGCCGGTGTGATGTTCCTGCCGCTGCGGCACACGCGCGACGGCTTCGAGATGCAATTCGGCACCAACCACCTCGGCCATTTCGCGCTGACCGGCCAGTTGCTGCCGGCGCTACGCGCCGCGCGCCGGGCGCGCGTCGTCACGATGTCGAGCGGCTTCAACCGCGGCGGCCGGATTCGTGTCGACGACCTGCGCGCCACGCAGCGCTACAACCGTTATCTCGCCTACTGCGACAGCAAGCTCGCGAACCTCGTGTTCGCGATCGAGTTGCAGCGCCGTTTCGAGCGCGCGGCGTTCGCCGGCATCAGCGTCGCCGCACACCCCGGCTACGCGGCGACCAACCTGCAGTTCGCGGGCCCGGCGATGGACAGTTCCCCGGCCCGCGCCGCGCTGATGCGTGCCGCGAACCGTTATCTCGCGCAGCCGGCCGACCAGGGCGCGCTGCCCGCGATCCATGCGGCAACGTCGCCCGATCTGGCGGGCGGCGCGTACATCGGCCCGTCCGGCTGGTTCGAGTCGCGCGGGCTGCCGGCGCCGGCGAGCGTACCGCGCGCGGCACGCAACGTGGCGTCGGCGGCATTGCTGTGGGAGGCCTCGGAAGCCGCCACGGGCGTGCGCTTCCTCAGCGCCGGGGCGCCCGCCGCACGCGCGCCGGGCCGGCCGTTCGATGCGGCGGCCGAAGCACGCTGAACCGCCCGCGCGCGATCTCGATATTCTTCATACTTATTACGGCAACCGAAAAGAAAGCCCGTTGAAAGACTGATTCGACGCTCCACTGTTACCAGACAGGAAACAATCTATCGTCAAAATCAGCGTTTACCCTGAACCGCCCGGTGACTAAGATTTGATCAATCGCTCAAGACATGGTGTCGAGAGCGAACTCAATAAAACACCGGAGGTCACCATGAAATCGCTCGTTTCCGCAGTCGTTGCCGCTGCCGCCCTGTCCGCTTCGTTCGGCGCATTCGCCCAAAGCACCGTGACGCGCGCTCAAGTGCGCAACGAACTGGTCCAGCTCGAAAAGGCCGGCTACAAGCCGGGTCTGTCGAGCCCGTACTACCCGAACGACATCCAGAGCGCCGAAGCGCGCGTTCATGGCGCCGACACCAGCGGCTACGGCGGGCAACCGGCTCCGCTCGTCCACTCGGGCGCACCGGCTGCCGCGTCGTCGAACGCACGCGACTCGATCTTCTTCGGCCAGTAAGCCGACGCGCCCCCGGCGGGCGCCGCGCGTCGCGCGCTGAAGTCAAGCAGTCCGGACGAGCCCCCTTCGCGGGGCTCGTCTTTTTTGTGAAACGCATACCTCCGCCGCCCGGCAGCGGGTGGCTTCGCCCGGACGCCTGGCGTCCGGGTGCTTTTTCCCGAACAGGTGTGCGAGAAGGCGCCGTGCGTGTCGGTCAGCGCGCCGCGGCCGCAGCCCCGGCCGGCGCCGATCGCGACAGCACGCGCCACCGCGACAGCAACTCGTCGCGATCGACGTAACAGCCCTGCAAGTGCCGGCGGCCCGTCGACGGGTCGAACTCGGTGCGCGCGTGCAGCACGCGCCGGTTGTCGAACGCCCACATGTCGCCTGCCCGCAACCGGCGCTGCACGCGAAAACGCGGCTCGCGCGCCAGCGCGAGGAACCGCCGATACGCACGATAGACGGCCGACACCGCGCCGGCCGGCGCATCGAGCGGGCCGCGCAGGAAATTCGCGACACGCACCTCCGTCACATGACCGCGCGCATCGAGCCCGATCACCGGCGCCGAACAGCGGTAGTCGCTGTTCGCGCTCTTGTTCCAGAACTCGAACGGCGTCGATGCGAGCCGCTCGAAATCGTCCGGATGTTCGCGCCGCAACGCATCCGCGAGCGCGAAGCCATCGAGGAAGATGCTGTCGCCGCCCGTCGCGTCGTTCGCGAGACAGTGCAGGAACTGCACGCCCGGCTGCAATTCGCGCGTCGGCAGATCGGTGTGCGGCGGAAGATTCAGCGACGTATACGCATTGCTGTCCGGGCGCGGCTTCGATTCGACGTCGAACAGCACGCCGAAATTGCTTTCGCGGATCAGGCCGACGCGGCGCGCGATCTCGTCGACACGGCCGCGCTCGGCCGGCACGCCTTCGACGAGCGTCAACCCCGTGCGCTGCAACGCGCCGAGCCATGCCAGCAACGCGCGGTCGTCCTCCATCACGTCGCGCCACGCGAACACGCCGATCGCCGTCGCATCGTCGCCGGTCCATACGTGCCGCCGATGCGCGGCCAGACGCTCCGCGCGCGATGCGTCGTCGTACGCATGCGCACGCAACCAGCCCGGCGACCACGCACTGCGGTGCCCGTCGTTCCATTCCACATGCAGCGCGCCATCGGTTTCGACGTGCGCGGTGAGCGCGGACAGATCCTCGCGCGCATCGGCGATCTCGAATACCTGTTCGCGCGTGATCGCGTGCACGCACGCGGAACACGCGCAGTTGTCGCGCAGCCAGTCGAAATGGAACGGCGAGCGTCGCGCGTCGCTCCACTCGACGTCCACCGCGCCATCGCCGATCGTCGCCGCCGCGATGGCCGCGTCGGCCGAAAACGTCCGCCAGTCCTCGATACGGTGTTGCACCGCTGCCTGCATCGTTGCCTCCCCGAAAACGCCCGCTACGCGTGTGGTGCGAGCAAGAACCCGCCGACCATCCGGTGCATCCGTGCGGCCTGCGGGCTCGTTCCGAGCGCGCGCCAGCAGCCATGCACCAGCCCCTCTCCCATCCAGCCGTGCGCGACCCCGCCGGCCGCGCGAATCCGCTCGACGTACACGCGCGCATCGTCGCGCAGCGGATCGTGCTCGGCGCCGATCGCGAGCACCGGCGGCAAGCCGTCGAAGCGTGTGGCTTCGAGCGGCACCGACGCGCGCAGCAGCGGGTCATCGTTCAGCAGCACGGCCGACAGGTCGCCGTTCCAGTACAGCGCGCGGTAGCGATGCACGTCGTCGAGCGTCAGCATCGGCGCGTGCGCTTCCGTTTCGCGCGCGGGCGATTGCGGTTCGAAACCGAGCATCGGATAGACGAGCGCGATGCCGTCCACGTTGCGTTCGCCCGCATCGCGCAGCGCGGTCGCCACCGCCGCCGCGAGCATCCCGCCCGCGCTGTCGCCCGCGAGCGTCAGCGGATGCGCGCACGGCCCGAACGGCCAGCGCGCATCGCGTGCGGCGCGCGTGACTTCCATGCAATCGTCGAGCGCGGCCGGCGCGCGGTGTTCGGGCGCCAGCCGATAGTCGACGGCGATCACGTCGAGGCCAGTATCGGCCGCCAGTTGCGCGGTGATCAGCGCATGACTGTCGAGCGAGCCGACGACGAAACCGCCGCCATGAAAAAACAACACCGTGCCGCGTGGCGTGCCGTGCGCGGACGTATAGCGCCGCAGCGCGATCGGGCGGCCGTCCGGCGCGTGCCACACGGCGTCCCGCCGCACGATGCCGGCCGGCAGCGCGGCCGGCGTCCATTCGGCCGCGAAGCGGTCGTAGAGGCGGCGCTGCTCGTCGGGCGAGCGCGCCGCCGCATCGGCCGGATACCACGCGTCGACGGCCGCGACGAACGCCGCGATTTCCGGTTCGAGCATCGTGTGCGCTCCGCGATCGAGGATGACGATGGAAAAGATGACGCGCGTTGCTAGCGCCGCGGCGGCAACCCGATCACGCGGCCCGCATAAGCAGGCGCCGCGCAATCGCGCTGCAATGCGTGCAGTTCGGCCACGCGCGCGGCCACGTCGTCGTCGAACGGCGCCGACTTCGCACCGCCGCGCGTATCGACGTGCAGCAGCATCTGCTCGCTCGCCGATACCGCGTCGTCATGCCCGTCGGCGAAGAGTTCGAGATACAGATGCAGCCGCTTCGCGTCGTGCGCCAGCACGCGCGCATCGACGCGCACCGGCGTGCCTTCCTTGATCTCGTGCAGGTAGTTCACATGCGCTTCGAGCGTATAGACCGAGCGGCCCCGCTCGCGACGCGCGGCGTCGTTAAGGCCGATGCGATCCAGCAGCGCATCGGTCGCGAAGCTGAAGATCAGCAGATAGAACGCATCGCGCAGGTGGCCGTTGTAGTCGACCCATTCGGGCCGCACCACGTCGCGGTAAATCGTCAGCGGGATATCGCCCGTCATCGTCTAGTCCTCGAATCGCATCCCGTGCCGCGCCTTCACCGCGGCGATCGATTTCAGCACCTCGGTGATGCACTCGTCGCGATAGCGTTCGAGCTCCTTGATGCTGCGCGTGCCCTGCTGTTCGGTCGTGCCTTCGACGACGCTGTCGATCAGCGCGTCGGTCAACGTCGGCGCGACCAGCTTCGTCCACGGCAGTTCGAGCGCGGGGCCGAATTGCTGCATGAAGTGTCGCATGCCCGCGTCGCCGCCGGCCAGCGTGTAGGTGAGGAACGTGCCCATGAACGACCAGCGGATGCCCGCGCCGAAGCGGATCGCATCGTCGATCTCGCCGGTGGTCGCGACGCCTTCGTTGACGAGATGCAGCGCCTCGCGCCACAACGCTTCGAGCAAACGATCCGCGATGAAGCCCGGCACTTCCTTGCGCACGTGCAGCGGCCGCATGCCGAGCTTGCGATAGATCTCCATCGCGCCTTCGACCGCTTCCGGCGACGTGCGCGCGCCGCCGAGCACCTCGACGAGCGGCAGCAGGTACACGGGGTTGAACGGGTGGCCGACCACGCAGCGCTCCGGATGCGTCGCCCGCGCGTAGAAATCGGTCGGCAGCAGCCCCGACGTCGACGACGCGATGATCGCGTCGGGCTTCGCCGCGCGGCTGATCTGCTCGTGCAGTTCGAGCTTCAGCGCTTCGCGCTCGGGCGCGCTTTCCTGGATGAAATCCGCATCGGCGACGCACGCCTCGATCGTCGACACGAACCGCAACCGCGCGGGATCGGCGCCCGGTGCGAGGCCGACGCGTTCGAGCGCGGGCCACGCGTTCGCGACGTTCGCGCGCAGCCGCGCTTCGGCGCCCGGCGCCGGGTCCCACACGACCACGTCGAGACCGTGCGCGAGCGCGCGGGAAATCCATCCGCTGCCGATCACGCCGGTGCCGATGGCGGCAAACGTCTTGATGTCGGTCTTCACAGCCATGTCAACGCATCCTTCAAATCAGGGGAAATCGGGGGGCGGCCGCGCGGGGACGCACGCCGCCATGTCATGTCATGTCAGTCGGCGAGACGGTGAAACGGCTCACGCGAATTCGGCAACCGCACGGCGTTCGAGCAGTCGCTCGCCGCGCGCCGGCAGGCCGAGCTTGCGGCGGCCCTCGGCCGGCGTCAGCACGCGGCCGCCGAGGCGTTCGACGATCTCGCGGGCGCGTTCGACGAGCGTGCCGTTGGTCGCATGCACGCCGCGGTCGAGCCAGATGTTGTCTTCGAGGCCCACGCGCACGTGGCCGCCGAGCAGCATCGCCTGCGCGACCATCGGCATCTGCATGCGGCCGATCCCGAAGCCGGCCCAGTGCGCGCCCGGCGGCAGGTTGTCGACCATCGCCTTCATCGTGCCCGTGTCGGCCGGCGCGCCCCACGGAATGCCGAGGCACAGCTGGAACAGCGGCGGATCGTCGAGCAGCCCTTCCTTCAGCAGTTGCTTCGCGAACCACAGATGGCCCGTATCGAAGATCTCCAGTTCCGGCTTCACGCCGAGTTCCTGGATGCGTTTCGCGCCGGCGCGCAACTGCGCGGGCGTCGACACGTAGATGTAGTCGCCGTCGCCGAAATTCAGCGTGCCGCAGTCGAGCGTGCAGATCTCGGGCAGCAGCTCCTCGACGTGCGCCAGGCGCGTGAGGCCGCCGACCAGGTCGGTCCCCTTGCCGAAGCGCATCGGGTCCTCGCCCGGGCCGATCTCGAGATCGCCGCCCATCCCGGCCGTCAGGTTGATGATCACGTCGACGTCGGCCGAGCGGATGCGGTCGACCACCTCGCGATACAGGTTCGGGTCGCGGCTGCCGCGCCCCGTCTGCGGATCGCGCACGTGGCAGTGGGCGACCGTCGCGCCGGCCTTCGCGGCTTCGATCGCGGCGGCCGCGATCTCCTTCGGCGTGACCGGAATCGCCGGATGCTTGCCGACCGTATCGCCCGCGCCCGTGACGGCGCAGGTGATGATGACTTCGTGGTTCATGCTGGATGCCTCGCTTGATTCGGGTTGTGTCGCATTGCAGATAGCGCGTGGGCGCCGGCCGTTACAGGCCGAGATACGCCTTCACGGCAGGCAGGCCGTCCTTGCCGTCGAACGTCTTGACGCCCGCGAGCCACGGATCGAGCACCTGCGGGTTCTTCTTCAGGTACGCCTTCGCGGCCTCGGCCGGCTTGGTCTTGTTCATCACCGACTGCATCAGCTGGTTCTCGAGCTCCGTCGAGAAGCGCAGGTTCGTCACGAGCTTGCCCGCGTTCGGGCAACGCGCGATGAAGTCGGGCGCGGTCAGCGTGTACACGCGCGCTTCGCCGTAGTTCGGGCCGAACGCCGCGTCGCCGCCGGACAGGTAGTTCATGCTGAGCTGGATGTTCATCGGATGCGGCTCCCAGCCGAGGAACACGACCCACTTCTTCTCGCGGATCGCGCGCTCGACCGTCACCAGCATCCCGGCCTCGCTCGATTCGACGAGCTTGAAGCCGCCGAGCCCGTACTGGTTCGTGTCGATCATCTTCTGGATCGTCGCGTTCGCGCTGCTGCCCGGCTCGATCCCGTAGATCTTGCCGTCGAGCTCCGCACGATGCTTCGCGATGTCGTCGAAGGTCTTCAGGCCGGCCTGGTATTCATAGCTCGGGACCGCGAGCGTCGCCTTCGCGCCGGACAGGTTCGGCGGTTCGACGACGTTGATCGACTTGCTGTCGAGGAACGGTTGCAGCTGCTTCTGCTGCACGGGCCACCAGTAGCCGAGCGACACGTCGAGCTGCTTGCTCTTGAGGCCGGCAAACGAGATCGGCACCGACGCGATCGTCGTGGTCGGCTTGTAGCCGAGCGCCTCGAACACGGTCGACGCGAGCGCGGTGGTCGACGTGATGTCGGTCCAGCCGATATCCGCGAAACGCACGGTGCGGCAGGTCGCGGCCTCCGTCTCGGCAAGCGCGGCGTTCGTGAACGCGCCGGTCGCCAGCACGGCCGCGGCGAGCGCGGCGATCTTCGTCGACTTCATGGTTCGATTCCTCCCGGTTGGTCTCGCGGCAGCCGGTGCGCGGAGTGTGCGCCGGCCTGCATCGTGGGAGTAAAAGTAACGAGCCATATTCGCCGCGAGAAGACCGGCGGCGACCTGTTCTTGCCTGTTTGCGACTATGAGTGGAAACCACTAGCTTGCGCTTGAGGCTTTCCTGACGGGGGTTTGGGGTTTTTTTGGGGATCGGCGGGATTGCCCGGAAGCGGCGCACGCCTTTCGATTCCGCCACGGCCTTGCTGACAGACTTCCGACACGTCGCCGGATGCCGTGGGCGGGCCCTATGCTGGAAGCCGCCGGGCGATCGCGCGCGGCCCGCCAGTTGCCGCGCCGCCCCGGGCCCGGGTACTGCGTATCACTGAAATGGACGGAGACGAACATGACCGGCCGTCGCGATGTCCGTCTCCGGTTTCTTCGGCCAGGAGCAATACGATGCTTGTCGCTTTCTTCGTCGTCGCCCTTTTTGCCATCATCGTGGCCATGCATCGCGGCGTGACGCGCGGTGCGAATGCGAAACTTGGCGCGCGATTCGACGCGGAAGGCCCGCGCGGCGAGCTATCGCGGCGGTTGATGCGCGACGCGGGGTACCGCGTCTGAGTCATGACGTCGGTTCGATCGAACCCGCGTGTCGATCAGGAAGCGCGCCGTTCAGCCCGCCGTCACCACCCGTGCGAACGCCTGCGCCAGCACCGTCGGCTGCGCCGGCAGCACCAGCGCGCATACCGACTTCGCGTCTTCATCGGAAATCGGCACGAACACGACGCCGTCGATCCCGACGCTCGCCATCCGCGCCGGCACGATCGCCACGCCCCGGCCGGCCGCGACGAGATTCAGCATCGACGTCTTCGGCGACACGATCCGCGCGGCCACCGGCACGAAGCCCCGCTTCAGGCACAGATCGATGACGACGCGCGCGAGGCCGCCCCGCTCGCGATACACGGCCGACACGAACGGCTCCCGCCGCAACCGCGCGATCGCGATGCGCTTGCGGCCCGCGAGCGCGTGATCGGCAGGCACCGCCACGCACAGGCGCTCGGCCGCCAGTTCGACGAAGCGCACGCGTGCATCGCGCCGCAGCACCGGCAGCCGAACGATCCCGATATCGGCATGGCCGTTCGCGATTTCGGTCACCTGATCCTCGGACGACGCGCGGTCGAGATCGATCCGCGCGCCCGGACAATCCCGCATGAAGCGGTCGAGATCCGGCATCAGGCTGCTGACGGGCACGGTACTGGAATGCAGCAGCCGCAGCACGCCGGCTTCCCCGCGCGACAATTGCGAGCCTTCGTCGGCAGCCGCCGTCAGCGTGGCCGGGATCGACGCCACGCGTTCGCGGTAGATCGCGCCGGCCGGCGTGAGCCGCACGCCCCTTGGCTCGCGGTCGAACAGCACGAAACCGAGTTCGTCCTCGAGCTGGCCGATCTGCCGGCTGAGCGCCGACTGCGCGACATGAAGCGCGCCCGCGGCCGGCGTGAAGCCGCCGAGGTCCGCCACGGTCAGGAAATACTGGATTTGCCGGAGTGATGGCATGCCGAAACGAGATGGATGAACGCCAGATTCGATATTTGCGTTATACCGGCGTGCTCCGCAGAATGAAAGCCTTCCGTGCCGGAATCACCGTTGCGGCCATCCTTGCGGAGCGTTCATCGTCGTGGCTACCCTCCTGTCTTACCTGCTGGTCGTGGCGGCCGGCATCAGCGTGGCGTTGCAGCAGGTGCTCAACGCGAACCTGCGTGCGCAGATCGGCTCACCGTGGTGGGCCGGCTCGGTCAGCTATCTCGTCGGCCTCGCCGCGATGCTGGCGGTCGCGTTGCTGTCGCCTCATCCGCGCCTGAGCGGCACGTTTTCCGGGGCGGGGTCGTGGTTCAGCTGGACGGGGGGAGTGTTCGGCGCGGTATTCGTCGGCGTCGCGATCCTGATGGTGCCGCGCCTGGGCGCGGCGACGACGCTCGCGCTGATCGTCGTCGGCCAGATGACCGGCGCGCTCGTGTTCGACCACTTCGGCGTACTGGGCATCCAGCAGCATTCGGCGAGCCCGATCCGCGTCGCGGGCGCGGCGTGCCTCATCCTCGGGGTCGTGCTGATCCGCGCTTGACAGCGCGTGCGTGCGTTCCCGATCCGCCGGCCACGCACGCGCTCGCCGCGACGCTCACGCGTAGTTCATCATCACCGACTTGCTTTCCGTGTACTGGTCGATCACCGCGCGACCGAGTTCGCGGCCGAAGCCCGACTGCTTCATCCCGCCGAACGGCAGCGCGTTGTCGAGCAGCGAGTGGCAGTTGACCCACACGGTGCCCGCGGCAATACGCGGGACCAGCTTGTGGATCGCGGACAGATCGTTCGACCAGATGCTCGCGCCGAGGCCGTACGGCGTGTCGTTCGCGAGCTGCACGGCCGTATCGACGTCGTCGAACGGCATCGCGACGAGCACCGGCCCGAAGATCTCCTCGCGCACCACGCGCATCGCCTGCGTCGTATCCACCAGCACCGTCGGTTCGACGAAGAAGCCGGGGCCGTCGATCGCGCGGCCGCCTGCGGCGGCACGCGCGCCCTCGCCGAACCCCGAGTCGATGTAACCGCACACGCGCTCGCGCTGCTTCGCCGAGACGAGCGGGCCAATCTGCGTTGCCGGGTCCATCCCCGGGCCGATCTTCAGGCTCGCGGCGATCTTCGCGACGCGCTCGATCACGCCGTCGAACACCTTCGAATGGATGTAGGCGCGCGAGCCGGCCGTGCACACCTGCCCCTGGTTGAAGAAGATCGCGTTCGCGACGCCCTGGGCGGCCTTGTCGAGATCGACGTCGGGCAGCACGATCACCGGTGACTTGCCGCCGAGTTCCAGCGACATCCGCGTCATGTTGTCGAGCGCCGCGTGGCCGATCGTCTTGCCCGTCTGCGTCGATCCGGTGAACGCGATCTTGTCGATGCGCGGATCGCGCGACAACGCGGCGCCCGCCGTGTGACCGTAGCCGGTGACGATATTGACGACACCGTCCGGAAACCCGGCCGCCTGGATCAGCTCGCCCAGCCGCAGCGCGCTCAACGGCGTATCCTCGGCAGGCTTCAGCACGACGGTGCAGCCGGTCGCGAGCGCCGGCGCGATTTTCCACGCGGCCATCAGCAGCGGGAAATTCCACGGGATGATCGCGCCGACCACGCCCACGGGTTCCTTTCTCGTATAGGCGAAGATCTCGCTGTCCGGCAGGTACGGCATGCCGGCATCGATCACGCTGCCTTCGATCTTCGTCGCCCAGCCGGCCATGTAGCGGAAGCACTGCGCGGCCATCGCGACGTCGAGCCCCTGCGCGACCATCACCGGCTTGCCGTTGTCCAGCGATTCGATCTCGGCCAGCTCGCGCGCGTTGGCTTCGATCAGGTCGGCCAGCACGAGCATCAGGCGCTCGCGGTCGGTGGTCTTCGCGGTGCGCCACGGGCCCGCATCGAAGGCGCGGCGCGCGGCGGCGACCGCCTGCTGCACGTCGCGCTCGTCCGCTTCGGGCACGCGCGCAATCACGGTGCCGTCGGCCGGGTTCACCACATCGAGCTGGCGGCCCGACGCGGCATCGCTCCATTCGGCGCCGATCAGCATCTGCTTCGGCTTCGCGAGAAACGCGCGCGTCGCGTCGAGCAGCGCAAAGGTTTCGTTCGTCTCCATGTTCACGTTTCCTTGATTCGTTGAGTGAGTCGGTCAGTAGCGATCCGTAACGCCGTCGATGCCGCGCGCCTGCAACGCGCGGACGAGACCGGCGCGCTCGGTCGCGACGTCGGACAGCGCGGGGCGGCGGTGCGCGGCGACTTCCGCGGCCGTATAAGGTTTGAAGTCGCGCGGCAATGCATCGCGGTTCATCGTCGTGAGCACCCAGTTCAGCACGTCGGCCAGTTCCCGATCCGACAGCGCCGAGTTCGACGCGCCGGGCACGCGCATCACGTACTCGCGCCCGGCCGGCACATGCGTGAAATAGCCGAGCGAATTCGCGAGCGGCGGCACCTTGCCGGGAATGCCGCCGCCCGTCGCCGTGTGGCAGCCCATGCAGTTGAGCACCCAGTGTTGCCGGGCGAGCACGGCGTCGGCCGCACCGTCGGCCCGCGCGGACGTGGCAAACGCGCACGCCGACGCGCCCGCCAGCAGCAGCCAGCCCGACACGCGACGCGCCACGCTGCCCAGCCGCGACGCCACCGCGCAGCACGTGCGCCGCGCCGGCGAGCACGCGCCGCTCACAGGCTGAGCCCCTTGATCACCACCGCGCGCTGCGCATGCACGGCCGCGCCGTCCATCGGCTTCGCGCGCGCCGCCCGGATATCGGCCGCAGTGAACGGTTTCGCATCGCCGTGCTGCGCATCGAGGTCGAACACGACGTAATTGAGCAAGTGCGCGATGTCGTCGTCGCTCGCGCTCGCGAACGACGGCATCTTGAAGTTGTAGCGCTTGTCGTGCACCTCGATCTCGCCGAACATCCCGTGCAGCAGCGTCGCGATCAGTTGGGCACGCCCGGCTTCCACCGTCGCGTACTTGCCCGGATACTCGGTCAGCGGCGGCGCGAGGCCGTCCTGCCCTTTCCCGCCCGCCTGGTGGCACACCGCGCACTGCGCGTCGAACAGGCCTTTCCCGGCCGGGTAACGCACGGTTTCCTGTGCGTTGCCCGCGCCGGGCAACGCGAAGGCCGTCGCGGCCGTCATGCATGCAACGATGCGCTTTCCTGCTTGCTTCACTTTCATTGCTTCGCCGCTCCCAGCAGAACCGAAACCGAACAGTGGTAATTCGAGTTACCGTTCGCCATGCACCAGTTGATGTCGTTGTTCAGCGACAGCTTGTACAGCGGCTTCTCGCGCTCGTTGCGGTTGCAGAAGCACTTGCCGCACGAGGTCTTGCCGCAGCAGTCGTTGTACGACACGATGTAGTCCGACCCGTCGTGCGGGTTGCGGCAGGTGCCGATCCACGTGATCGGCGAAGGCGTCGTGCCCGGCGGGCAACTGCTCGACGTGCCGCCGCAGCAGCTGCAGAGCCAGCCGTCGATCGCGCAGTATTTCCAGTAGTCGCAGCTCATCGGATCGTCGCTCGCACCCGCGGCGGCGGCGCCGGATGCGCCCGACGGACCCGACGCCGCATCGGCCGCATACGCAGTGCGATCGACGGGCAGCAACGGCAGCAGCGCCGAACCGACCAGCACCTTGCCGAGCCTTGCCATCGCGCTGCGCCGCGAACTGTGCTGCGCGACGCCGCGCGCCGACCGCTCGAACCATGAATCAAACACGCCCATGTCGTCGTTCTCCAATGACGTTGAAAAAGGTTCGGCCGATCATGCGTGCTGCGCGTGCGCATCGTGCGCATCGTGGCTGTGATCGCCGTGCACGAACTGCTGCAGCGACGCGACGCCGCGCTCCTTCGCCTCGAACAGGCTCTCCAGGTGCTCGCGCGTGTTGACGAGCCCCTTCGCGCGCACGGTGCCGGTTTCGTCGAGCAGCACCGCATACGGCAGCTTGCCGATCTGGTACGCGAGGCCGAGCTCCTGCGACAGCACGTACGGGAAGCGCCCGAGGTCGTGCTTTCGCGCGAAGCGCGTGTGTTCGTCGGCATCGCCGTCGCTCGCGAGCACGATGTTCACGGGCGTCGCTTCGCTGGCCTGCAGCGACGGCAGCAGCGGCAGCAGCTTCTTGCAGACGGGGCACGTCGGCGACAGGAAGAACAGCAGCGTGGCCTTGCCCGAGGCGTCGATGCCGCCGACCTTCACGTGCGCGCCGCGAATGTCGGTCAGTTCGAACGTCGGCGCGATCGCGCCGACGGCCGGCCCCTTGTCGATCATCAGCGCGCCGGCCGGCATGATGCGTTCGTACAGGATGCCGATCTGGCGCACCAGCGCGAGGCAGATCGCGCCGAGCGCGAGGACGGCCACCCACAGCAGGGCGGTGGAAACGGTGAGAGCGGTTTGCATCATGAATTCCTCAGGTGGGAAAGGCGCGGGACGTTGGCGAGCAGCACGTCGACGGTGAGCAGCGCGCAGACGATCAGCAGCACGGAGAAGAACAGCGTCAGGTAGTCGAACCACATGACGACGCGCGTGCCCGGCTCGACGAACGCGGTCGCGGCCAGCGCGACGAGCAGCAGCACGCGGCCGACATGCAGCCAGCCGATGCCGCGCGGTGCGTCCGCACGGGCGGCGGTGAAGCCGGAACAGCCGCAGTCGATGTCGGTGTGGCCGCGCAGCAGGTTGATCGCGAGCCCGGCCGCGAACGCCAGGAGCAGCGCGATCAGGCCGATCGCGCCGACCGTGCGCGTGTCGGGAAACAGCAGCGCCGCGGCGCCGAGCGCTTCCGCGAGCGGAAGCGCGAACGCGACGGGCGCGGTCAGCGCGTCGGGCAGCAGCCGGTAGCCGGCGAGTGCCTGGCGAAATTCGGCGGGCCGACGCATCTTCGCGAAGGCGCCGAGCAGCACCACGACGGCCGCGCCGGCCTGCGCGCTGGTGGCGAGTACGGGATCGAGGGTCATCGCGGCCTCACGGGTTGACGAGCAGCGACGACGTGTTGCCGATCTGCTTCTCGACGTGCTGCAGCGCGCCGGTACGCGCATCCATCACGACGAGATCGGAGGTCGCCGTCAGCCCGTAGAACAGCGGCTTGTCGTCCTCGCTGACCTGGATCGACACGAGCGGCTCGACCTTCTGCTGCGCGAGATCCCAGCGCGCGACGCGCTGCTTCGACTTCAGGTCGTACACCCACACCTGCGTGCCGGGATCCTTGTGCGACCCGTCGGCGCCCTTGTGCATCAGCACGTAGTAACGGTTCTGCTTCGCCTGCACGGCCGTCTGCTGCATGCCGCCCGGCCGCCAGCCTTCGGCGCGCTCGGCGTCCGTCAGCAGCGACCACGGCTTGCCGAATGCCGGCTTGTCGCCGCTGAAATCGGCGCTGCGCACGTTGCCGACGTAGGTGGTGAACAGGTAATCGCCCTTGTACCGCGACGCGTTCACGAACGCCGGATCCTTGTCGACGTCGATGAACGCGTCCGACATCGTGCGCTTCGCCTCCTTGCCGTTCGCGTCGAGCGTGACGGTCAGCGCCTTGCCGCTTTCGCACAGCGCGGTGAAGCGGTCGTTACCGGCCGGATACGCGAGCACGCATGCGGCCGTGTCGATCTCCGACAGCACCTTCTTCGATACGGCGTCGATCACGGTCACCGAGGCGGCCGGCGTGATGTTCGCGACGTACAACCGCTTGCCGTCGGCGCTGAACGCGGTGTTGTACGGCGACGGCACGTGCTGCGCATGCTTCGCCGGAATCACGATCTCGCCCGCATGATCGAGCGTCGTGTTGTCGATGATTTCGACGACGTCGGTACGCGTGCCGTGCGAGCCGCGCGAGAAGTAGGTCGTCGCGACGACACTCGCTTTGCGGTCGGGCGCGATCGCGAAGCCGGGACCGAAGCCGCCGTCGATCTGGCCGAGCAGCTTCTTCGCGTCGGCGTCGTAGACGTAGATGCGCCCGTCCGTCATCGACGGCATCGAGATGTCGACGATATAGATCTCGTGCGGATGCCACGGCGGCATCTTCTGCACGACCAGTTCCTCGGGTTTTTCCGTCGCGTTCGCGCTGCCGGCCCATGCCGCCGCCAACGCCAGCGTCGCCGCGAGCGCCGCGGTTCGTCGCCTTGTCCTCATGCCGCCTCCAGTGGGAATTCACGTTATGTGGGGCGACTGTAGTTCGACAATAAATGCCGTCAGCACCCGGACCGGCAACGTGTGCGTGCCGATTCGGGATATTGGAAATGCGTGTGAAAGCCGCGCGGCCGCGTGCCTTCCGACCCTCTGAAACACCCGCGCGGAATAGCGCTCGCCCTGATTGCGCCGACCGCTCGGTCGGTTTAATCTTGCGCGGTCCGAACGATCGCCGGAGGCACCGTGCTCGTGTTACATCAGAGGTTCGACGACGCAGACCGGCATGCCGAGGCGCTGCGCGGCTGGAACCAGCGTTACGACCAGATCGGTTCCGGCGCGTATCGCAGCGCGGTCAAACACGCGGTGCTCGACGGCGTGCAGCTGTTCCAGGAAACGGCAAACGTGCGCATCATCCAGCGCGGATGTCTGCCACACGGCCATACGGTGTTCGGGATGCCGCTCACCGGCTCGGGCGCCTTCGCGTTCGGCGGCGCGCGCGTCGAGCGCGGCACGATCGTGATGGCGCGTGGCGGCACACCGTTCGAACTCCATTCACCGGACGAGATGTCGCTGATCGGGGTGGTCGTCCACCCCGAACTGATGCAGCAGATCGAAGATGCCGCCGACGTCCGGCTGGACGCACGCACGCTGCGGCACGGCGTCGTGGAGGTGCCGGTCGCCGCGCGCGAACGTGCGAGCATGCAACTCGCGACGCTGCTCGAGCGCGTGCTGTCGGCACCCGATACGTTCGACGCGGCACGCGCGCAGTGCGCGATCCGCGCCGAGGTCGGCAATGTGCTGGTCGATCTCCTCACGTACCGGATGCCCGAGCCGCCGAACCGGCTCACGCACGCATGCCACGCCGACATCGTGCGCCGCGTGCATGACTACGTGATCGAGCACCCGGAAGCGCCCGTCGACATCCTGAGCCTGTGCGCGCAACTGCGCGTCAGCCGGCGCACGATGCAGAACAGCTTCCAGTCGGTCGTGCAGACGGGCCCGCTCAACTACACACGCTCGCTGCGCCTCGCGCAAGTCCGACGCCTGCTGCTCGACACGCGGCAATCCGACCTGCCGATCAGCGAGGCGGCCGCACGCTGGGGCTTCATTCATCTCGGGCATTTCGCGAAAGCGTACAAGGCCCAGTTCGGCGAACTGCCGTCGGCAACGGCGCGCCGCACGATGCGCGACGCAAAAACGCGCTGAGCACCGGCAAAACCCGCGATAATCCCGGCTTGACCGTTCTGCGCCTGCGAACCGGGCGCGGCCCGCGCCGGCTCGCTCGGCGCGTCGCGCGATACGCGACGACCACCGGATTCGATCCCCTGCCCCGATGCCCGAGGATTTCCATTTCCTGCTGCTGCCCGGCTTTTCCGCGCTCGGCTTCATGTCCGCGGTCGAGCCGCTGCGCGTCGCGAACCGCTTTCGCACCGAACTGTATCGCTGGCACGTGATCAGCGCGGACGGCGCGCCCGTCACCGCGAGCAACGGCATTCCGGTCGCCGCCGAGGCCGCGTGCGCGGACGTCCCGCAGGTCGATACGGTATTCGTCGTGGCGGGCTTCGATCCGCTCGTGTGCTACACGCGCACGCTCGGCGACTGGCTGCGCCGCCAGCACCGGCATGGTGCAACGCTCGGCGGCATCGATACGGGCAGCTTCGTGCTCGCGGAAGCCGGGCTGTTCGACGCGTCGCAGCCGCTCACGCTGCACTGGGAAGCGCTGGCCGCATTCCGCGAGCGCTATCCCGGCCTGAATGCGACGCAGGAGCTGTTCGAGATCGACGACCGGCGCATCACCTGTGCGGGCGGCACCGCGTCGATCGACATGATGCTCGACCTGATCGGTCGCCGGCACGGCGCCGACCTCGCGGCGGCGATCTCCGAGCAGTTCGTCGTGAGCCGCATCCGGCAGCGCTCGGACAGCCAGCGGCTCGAGATCGCCGCGCGCTACGGCGTGCACAACCGCAAACTGATCCAGGTGATCGGCACGATGCAGCGGCACATGGACAACCCGCTCGGCTCCGACGCGCTCGCGCGGGAAGTCTCGATCACGCGGCGCCAGCTCGAGCGGCTGTTCAGCGCGACGCTGAACGACACGCCGACGCACTTCTACCTGAACCTGCGTCTCGATCGCGCCCGCGAACTGCTGCAGCAGACCGACATGAGCATCACGTCGGTGTGCGTCGCGTGCGGCTTCGAATCGCCGTCGCATTTTTCGCGTACCTATCGCGCGCGATTCGGGATGAGCCCGCGCAGCGACCGGCGGGCGACACGCTGATCGTCGCAGCTTTTAATCACAATCCGGCGCGGTATTGCGCGTTCCGGCAGCGTTTCCCGCCGCCCGCTGAACAATGCCGGCGATTGATCGACCGACCGAAGCGATCGTCGAAAATAATTTGGAATGTCGCTGAAAATATTCTGTAACATACCAAAAAAAGTTAGATAGGCTGCCTAACGGACCGGCACGCCGCGTCTCGACGCGCGTCGCGCCACGCAGGCTGCCAACCGATATCGATCCGATCCGAGGGGTATGACATGACGATGCTCGCTTCGCCGTCGCCGCACCTGCCTGCCGTTCGCATCCCTTCACGCGCGTCCCCCGCTTCGCCTGCCCGCTTCTTTTCGACCTGACATTTAGGTTTCCTTAGTCAGTCGAGACTCTCCACACCGCTTCGCCGCACCGGTTCCATCGAACCGGCGCGCGGGCCGTGTCGTGCCTGTTCGCCACGAGCGTGCGGGCGTGTCCAACCGTTGAGATGAGGATCACGTATGCAGACATCACGCAAAGCATTGCCGTTCGCCCTGGGTCTCGCGCTCGGTTTCGGCATCGTCGGCGGCACCGTGGCCGATACGAAAGTATCGAACCCGCAGGCCGCGAGCCTGCGCGAAAGCCTGACGCGCGGCGTCGCGCCGCCGGCCGCGAAGGCCGACACGGCCGCCGGGCAATTCCGCGCGGACGGCGTCGCCGTCACGCTGTACAACCCGGCCTACCGCGCCAGGAAGGCCGCCGCGACGCCTGCCGCCACCGCACGCGACTTCGTCGCGTCGCAGGCGGCGCAACTCGGGCTCGACGCGGCCGCGCTCGCGAGCCTCGTCGTCACGTCGGAACGCAACGACGCCGACTTCACCGTCGTGCGCCTGCAGCAGCAAGCCGCCGGATTGCCCGTGTACGGCAGCGAGATCGCGGTGACCGTCGCGAAGGACGGCCGCATCCTGTACGTCGCGAGCAACACGATCAACGGCGTGGTCGCGACGACGCGCAAGTCGCAGGCCGTCGACCAGCAGCAGGCGCTCGACCGCGCCCGTGCGTATCTCGGCGTGAGCGGCTTCACGCATCTCGATGCGCAACTCGTCGCGTTCGTCGACAAGGCCGGCACGCATACCGCGTGGAAGGTGCGCGGCCGCCCGCAGGACGGCCCGAAGGGCGATTGGGAACTGCTGATCGATTCGGGCAGCGGCGAAGTGCTGCGCGCCGAGGACAAGGCGTTCTACGCGACCGACGGCACCGGCTTCGTGTTCCGCCCCGATCCGCTGTCACCGACGAAAAGCAGCTACAGCAGCACGGGCTACAAGGACAGCAACGACGCCGACTCGACGCAGCTCACGGCCGCCCGCGTGCGCGTGACGCTGAAGGATCTCGCGCAGTCGGGCACCCGCTACACGCTGACGGGCCCGTACGCGGCGTGCGTCGATTTCGATGCGCCGCTCGACAAGGCGTGCCCGTCGCAGTCGACGCCCGCGTTCGAATTCACGCGCGGCAACCTGTATTTCGAGGCCGTGAACGTGTACTACCACATCGACACGTTCCTGCGCTACGTGAACCAGACCCTCGGCATCAAGGCGTTGCCGTACCAGTACACGGGCGGCGTGCAGTACGACCCGCACGGCGAATCGGGCGACGACAACTCGTCGTATTCGTCTAGCAGCGGCCGGCTGACCTTCGGGCAAGGCGGCGTCGACGACGCGGAAGACGCGGACGTCGTGATCCACGAGCTCGGCCACGGTATCCACGACTGGATCACCAACGGCGGCCTGTCGCAACAGGAAGGCTTGTCGGAAGGCACCGGCGACTATCTCGCCGCCGCGTACAGCCGCGACTTCAACCAGTGGAGCCCGTCGGATGCGCAGTATCACTGGGTCTACAACTGGGACGGCCACAACGAGTTCTGGGGCGGCCGCGTGACCAACTGGAACGTCGGGCGCACCTATGCGCAGGCGCGCGGCGCGGAGATCCACACGGCCGGCCAGTACTGGGCGTCGTGCAACCTCGTCGCGCGCGACGCGATCGGCGCGCAGGCAATGGACAAGGCGTTCCTGAAGGGGCTGTCGATGACCAACGGCTCGACCAACCAGAAGGCCGCCGCGCAGGCCGTGCTGACGGCCGCGTCCGCGCTCGGCTACAGCAGCGCGCAGCTCACCGCGATCGGCAACGCGTACAACAAGAGCTGCACGTACGGCGTGACCGTCCCGCAGAAGTCGTAATACCGCAGCAGGCGGGAGCGCCTCGCACGATCTGCGGCGCGCTCCCTTCATCGACATCGCCATCCTCACGAGATCGACCATGCCCACTCTGAAACCGACCCGCCTGAGCGCCGCGCTGGGCGGCATGCTGCTGACCGCCGCCGCGCACGCGACACCCGTCTGGATCACGCTCGGCGACACCGCGTTCCGCCAGCTTCAACGCATCGATGCAAGCGCAACCACGCAACACAGCACGACAGTCGACGCCGGCAAGGCGGCCGACGGCGCCGCGCGTCGCGAGACCGTTCACGTCGTCGAGATCGACGATTCCCGCCTCGGCGAACTGGCCCGCGCGGTCCACCACACGCGCGGCCACGGGCCCGGCTACGTCGTGCACGATTCGTTCGACGACGCACGCCAGGCGCTGCAACCGTTGCCGGCGACGCTCGCGAAACAGGCCGCCGCCGCGTACACGGTGTCGAACGTGCCGCAGATCGGTACGTGGGTCCAGCAACTGCAGGCCAGCAACCTCGTCGGCACGATCACGTCGCTGTCCGGCTTCACGAACCGCTACTACACGACGTCGCACGGCGTCGCCGCGTCCGACTGGCTCGCGCTGCAGTGGAAGCAGCTGGCGGGGGCGCGCGCCGACATCACCGTCGAACAGGTCGCGCACACGGGCTTTCCGCAGAAATCCGTGATCCTGACGATCCGCGGCAGCGATCCGGCCGCGGGCACCGTCGTGCTCGGCGGCCACCTCGATTCGACCGTGGGCCGCACGACGGAGAACACGCGCTCGCCCGGCGCGGACGACGATGCGTCGGGCATCGCCAGCCTGACCGAGGCGCTGCGCGTGCTGCTCGCGAACAACTACCGGCCGAAACGGACGATCAAGTTCGTCGGGTATGCGGCCGAGGAAGCCGGGTTGCTCGGTTCGAAGGCGATCGCGAAGCAGTTCCGCACGCAGAATGCGAACGTGGTCGGCGTGCTGCAGCTCGACATGACGAACTACAAGGGCGATCCGAAGGATATCTACCTGATCACCGACTACACGAACGCGGCGCAGAACACCTACGTGAAGAACCTCGCGGCGACCTACCTGCCGGAGCTCGCGGTCGGCACGTCGCAATGCGGCTATGCGTGCTCGGATCACGCGTCGTGGAATGCGCAGGGGTATCCGGCGTCATTCCCGTTCGAGGCCGACCAGAACGACAGCCCGTACATTCACACGGTGAACGACACGCTGGAGAACTCGGATCGGCAGGCCAACCATGCGCTGAAGTTCGGCAAGCTGGCGCTCGCCTACGCGGTCGATCTCGGCGGCCTTGCCGGCGCGACGGTCAAGCGCTGAGCGCTCTTCATCGAGCGGTTGTCGCGTTCGGCGACGAAACGGGCGTTCACCCGCACGGGTGCGCCCGTTCGAATACGTTGTCTCCGGCCGGCTAGAATCGTCGTTCGACCACTCGCTACACGCTTTCGCACCATGACCGAATCCAACCGCTCCCTCGACGACCTGTCGCCCGCCCGCGTCACGACCGCATTCGACCTGCCCGGCCATACGACCGTCCGCTCGCTCGGCGTCGCCCAGGGCATCGTCGTGCGCTCGCGCTCGATCGTCGGCTCGTTCGGCGCGTCGCTGCAAACGATCTTCGGCGGCAACATCACGCTCTATACGTCGCTGTGCGAAAAGGCGCGCGAGCAGGCGTTCGACAAGATGCTCGCCGAGGCGCGCAAGCTCGGCGCGAATGCGATCGTCGCGATGCGTTACGACTCGACCGAGATCGGCTCGGGCGTGACCGAAGTCATCTGCTACGGCACGGCCGTGCAGGTCGCACACGCCGCCGGCGCCTGACCGTCAGCCGCGACGCGCTGGCCGCACACACTGCCATTCGACCGAACCGGGTGCGGAAAAACCGTTTTGTCGGATGATTGTCCGGCACGGCCGTCGTTTGGCATGTGACTGAAACGAGAAAGCAATTTGAAATGAACTGCAGTGAACGAGAAGCCGCTTCACCTGAAAGCATCGGCCTCTCGCGTCGGCTCAATGATCGCGCTCCAGCGACGCCATGTTCCGCAAGCTCGGGAACAGCCGCATCCAAGTAAGCGCGACGGCGATCGTCGCCGCGCCGCCGACGACGATCGCCGCGGGCGCGCCCCACCACGCAGCCGTCACGCCCGATTCGAATTCGCCGAGTTGATTCGACGTGCCGATGAACAGCGAATTGACCGCGCTCACGCGACCGAGCATGTCGTCGGGCGTACGCAGTTGCACGAGCGACAGTCGCACGACGACGCTCACGACATCCGACGCGCCGAGCGCCGCCAGCGCGACGAGCGACAGCGCGAAATGCGTCGACAGCCCGAACACGATCGTCGCGACGCCGAACGCGATCACGCCGCCGAACATCGCGCGGCCCGGCCGCCCCTTCAATGGAAAACGCGTGAGCCACAGCGTGCCCGCGAGCGCGCCGACTGCCGGCGCCGCGCGCAACGCACCGAGCCCCCACGGGCCGACCTGCAGGATGTCGCGCGCATAGATCGGCAACAACGCGGTCGCGCCGCCGAACAGCACGGCGAACAGGTCGAGCGACAGCGCGCCGAGAATCGCCGGTTCGCGCCGGATGAACGCGATGCCGGAAAACACCGAGCGCAGCGTGACCGGCTCGCGGGCGGGCGGCGCGCCGCGCAGCGGAATCGTGCCGCTCAGCATCGCCGCGATCCCGAATGCCGCGACGCTCGTGCCGAACGCGACGGGCGCGCCGACACCGTAGAGCAGCCCACCGAACGCGGGCCCGAGAATCTGCGCGGCCTGGTTCGCGGACGTCGACAACGCGGTCGCGCGCGGCAGGTCGCTGCGCGGCACGACGGCCGGCAACAGCGACGACACCGACGGCGACTCGAACGCGCGGGCCGTGCCGACGATCGCCGCGAGTGCATACACGGCCGGCGCGGCGAGCCACCCTTGCATCGCGCCGAGCAGGAACACGCCGGCGGCCAGCGCCTCGACGCTCTGGCAGATCGTCGCGATGCGCCGACGGTCGTAGCGGTCGGCCACCTGCCCGACGACGAGCGTCAGCGCGAACATCGGCACGAACTGCGCGAGGCCGACGAGACCGAGCGCGAATGCGCTGTGCGTGAGCGCATACACGTACCAGCCGATGGCCACCGACAGGATCTGGAAGGCCAGCGACGACATCACGCGCGTGCCCCAGAAACGCTGGAACGGCGCGTGGCGGAACAGGTTGGCGGGTAACGGGGACGACGGACTGGAATCGGGCACGGGGGTAGTCATCGGGGTCTCGGCGGTTGGCGGTGCGCACTGCAACCGTTCGGGAAAAGCGACGCCGCACGCGAGTGGGCGTGCGGTAACGGTACGGACGCGGCCAAATCGCGATGATATGCCAACGGCTGAAAACCGGCCGGCCGCCGGCACGCGCGCCGTCGAGCCGACACACCGCACAAAAAAAAAGCGCGAACCGCGGTTCGCGCCAAAGAGAGACCTCGCTGAAGACGTCACACCACCCCACCACCCCGCTTAGAACGAATGCCGCATCCCGATCCGCACGTCGGCCTGCGTTTGCGTCGTCGACGGCGTGAAGCTGTAGCCGATCACCGCATCGACACCCTGCGACGCGCGCAGATAGTCGCCGGAGATGTACACGTCGGTGCGCTTCGACAGCAGGTAATGCAGGCCGGCCGTGCCCTGGTTCCAGTGATGGCCTTCGAAGCGCGTGTGCTGGTAGCCCGCGATGAAGCTCAGCGCCGGCGTGAACTGGTACAGGCCGCCGCCTTCGTACACCTGCATGTGCGACGACTGGCCGAAGCCCTTGATCGTCGTATACGAGTAGTTGGCGTCGAGCGTCAGCTTGCCGATCGTGTAGCTCGTGCCGATGCCGAACGTGCCCTGGCTGTCGACGTCCATCGGCGTGTTCGCGAACAGGTCGGTGCGCGCGCCGGTCGCGGGATCGACGGTGACGGTCTGCTGGCCGAGGAACGTGTGCGTGCCGATCATCGCGTACGGATCGAACGCGTAGATGCCGTTCGGGTTGTTCAGGCGCGTGTACGCGGCGCCGATCGAGAAGTCGCCCTTCGTGAAGCTCGCGCCCGCGCTCCATGCGCTGTTGCGATGGAAGTTGCCCGCGACGTTGCCGAACGAGTACATCGCGCCGACCTTGAAGCCGCTCATGTCGTTCGACAGGAACTTCACCGAATTCGGCAGGCGGTCGCCGTTGAAGCGGTCGAAGTCGCCCTGGTGGATCGCATAGCCGCTGCCCCACGCCGAGATGTTGTAGATCGACACCAGTTCGTTCGTGATGTCGAGCTGGTTACCGAACGACAGCGTGCCCCAGTCGTTCTGCAGGCCGACATACGCCTGCCGTCCGAATTCGGCGCCGCCGAAGCCGAGTTGCCCGTTGCCGAGACGGAAGCCGCTCTCGAGCGCGAACACGGCCTTCAGGCCGCCGCCCAGGTCTTCGGTGCCCTTGAGGCCGAAGCGGTTTCCGTATGCGACGCCGTCGTCGAACTTGACCACGTGCGAACCGCCCGTGTTGTTCACGTAGGTGATCCCGGCGTCGAGAATCCCGTACAACGTCACGCTGCTTTGCGCATGCCCGATGGCGGGAATACAGGCCGCGCATGCAAGCGCGGCGGCTACGGCAACTTTCGTGTGCTTCATTGTCGACCACCCTCCCTGAACCGTTCGATGGATAGAATCGCTTCCCGACGCGTGCCGCGATGCGCCGGTGGATTCGAATTCAGACCGCCCCGCTGGCTTCGGCATTTCGTTTTCCGCAATAACGCAGCCATTGGCGAAAAATACAAACCCATATTTCGCGTCACCCGTCTGAAGGCGACACTAAATGGTCACGATGCGACGGATCGGGAAAACACGTAGACAGGCGGCGCGGTGAAAACCGGCCGCCCGAAGAGAGGGAATCAGCGCGCGTCGAGGGCCGCGCGCACGGCCGGCAGGCCCGGTGCGCCGGCCGCCGTCGTCACGCCGTCGAGCCAGGCGGCAACCAGCGCCGGCTCGGCCTTCAGCGCATGCTGCGCCGCGAGCGCGGGCGACGTCTTGTTGTCGAGCATGTCGGCGATCATCCGGTTCTCGACGTCGACCGAGAACGTCATCTGCCGGAACAGCCGCGCGAGATTCGCGCACTGGCCGGCGAACCCGGAACGCGTGACCGTATTGACCGTCGCGCCGCCGTAGTTCGGGCCGAAATACGCATCGCCGCCCGACAGATACGTCAGATGGAACTTCGTGTTCATCAGATGCGGCTCCCACGCGAGAAACACGATCCAGCGCTTGTCGCGCACCGCGCGCTCGACCTGCGTGAGCATACCGGTCTCGCTCGATTCGACGAGCGACCAGTTCGCGGACCCGAGCGCGTGGTCGGACAGCATCCGCTTGATGTTCTGGTTCGCGGGCGCGCCGGGCTCGATCCCGTAGATCTTGCCGCCGAAGCGGTCCGCGTAGCGCGCGAGATCGGCGAACGTATGCACGCCGGCGGCGGCCACATAGTCGGGCACCGCGAGCGTGAACTTCGCGCCGCTCAGGTTCGCATGCAGCACGTCGATCGATTTCTCGTCGACGAACGGCTTCACGAGCGGCGCCTGGGCGGGCATCCAGTTGCCGAGGAACACGTCCACCTGCCCCTTCTTCAACCCCTGGTACGTGATCGGCACCGACAGATTCGCCACGTCCTGCCGATAGCCGAGCGCCTTCAGCACGACGCCCGCCATCGCGTTCGTCGCGTCGATGTCGGTCCAGCCGGGCGCCGCCATCTTCACGTCGCTGCACGTCTGCGGATCGGCGGCAGACGCAGGCTGCATCGCCACCACGCACGCGGCGGCGGCGAACGCCGCGCCGATCCTTCGGATTGCTGCATTGCCTTGCCGTTTCATGGTTCGCTTCCTCCGTCGTTTTTCAATGACCGCGATGCCGGACGCTCAGCGCCCGACGCGCGGAAAACGCGCCATCGCCTCGAGCGTGTCGAGTTCGATGTGATTGCGCATGTAGCGCTGGCTCGCGTCGGTGAACGGCTGCCAGTCCCACGCCTGGATGCGGCCCTGCGTCGTCGCCGCGTAATGGAAACGCCGGCGCCGCTGGCTCGCGCGCACCTGCCTGTCCAGCTCGGGCAGGTTCCAGCGCTGCGCGGCGTGCGCGCGGAACGCGGCGAGCACGTCGGCGGCTTCCGGCCGGCCGGCCAGGTTCGTCAGTTCGCGCGGGTCGTCGGACAGGTTGTAGAGCTGATCGGGATCGGCCGGGCAATGCACGTATTTCCAGTCGCCGCGGCGGATCATCACGACCGGCGCGAGCGCGCCTTCCGCGAGGTATTCGCCGAGCGCGACATCGTGCGCGGGCGTGCCGTGCAGATGCGGCACGAGGCTCGCGCCGTCGACCGGGTCCGGCCAGCCGCCGGCGGGCGCGGCGCCGGCCAGCTCGACGAGCGTCGGCAGCAGGTCGACGTGCGACACGGGGCCGCGCACGCGCGCGGCGTCGAAGCGGCCCGGCGCATGCACGATCAGCGGCACGCGGCAGCCGCCTTCGAAGAACGTCATCTTGTACCAGAGGCCGCGCTCGCCGAGCATGTCGCCGTGGTCCGACGTGACGATCACGATCGTGTCGTCGGCGAACCCGCATTGCTCGAGCGCGGCCAGCACGCTGCCGAACTGCGTATCGACGTAGGACGTCGCGCCGTAATACGCGCGGCGTGCGGCGCGGATCTGCGCGTCGGTCGGCGGCGTGCGGTCGTTCTCGCAGACGAAGCGCAGCCGCTGCGAATGCGGATCGCTGTCGGCGGCATCGAGCCGCACGGCCGGCATGTCGATCTCGTCATCGTCGTAGCGATCCCAGTATTCGCGCGTGATCGCATACGGGTCGTGCGGATGGGTCAGCGACACGACCATGCAGAACGGCCGCGCATCGTGCCCGGCCGCGCGCTCGCGCGCGACGTCGTACAGCTTCTGCTTCGCGGCGAACGTGACCTCGTCGTCGAAGTCGAGCTGGTTCGTGCGCACGCACGGGCCGGCGTCGAGCACCGAACTCATGTTGTGATACCAGCTCGGCCGCTCGGTCGGGCTGTCCCAGTCGGGCACCCAGCCGAAATCGGCCGGATAGATGTCGGTCGTGAGGCGTTCCTCGAAGCCGTGCAACTGGTCGGGTCCGCAGAAATGCATCTTGCCGGACAGCATCGTCCGGTAGCCGCCCGCGCGCAGGTAGTGCGCGAACGTCAGCGTTTGCGCCGGCAATTCGGCGGCGTTATCGTAGGCGCCGATCCCCGACGGCAGCTTGCCGGTCAGCAGCGAGAAGCGCGACGGCGCGCACAGCGGGCTCGCGCAGTAAGCGGCGTCGAACACCACGCCTTCGGCGGCGAGCCGGTCGAGCGTCGGCGTGCGGGCGACGCGGTTGCCGTAGGCCGGCAGCGCGAACGGCGTGAGCTGGTCGGCCATCAGGATCAGGATGTTGGGTGTCGGGTTCGTCATCGGCGGTCGTGGGGAAAGCGGTGTTCGAATGGAACGGCTCGCCGTTCGGGCAGCGAGACGTCCGGCATGACGGAGGCGGCCTGAAGAAACTGCCGCGCGGGCGGGCCGCGCTGGCTAGAATCGCGGGAGGCCTGTCGGCCGCCACGGAGCGCGTGTGCCGCACCGTCCGCTGCACTATCGCCCGCCCGAATTCGCGCGGGTAGGCGTCCGGCCCTTATGGGGCCATTAGAGGGACTTATGTCGAAACCCGAACCGTTACCGTCGATGCAGGCGCTGCGCGCGTTCGAATCGGCCGCCCGGCTCGCGAGCTTCACGGCCGCCGCGCGCGAGCTCGGCTCGACGCAACCGGCCGTGAGCCAGCAGGTGTATCAACTCGAAGCCGAACTCGGCGTGCCGCTGTTCGAACGCAGCCCGCGCGGCGTCACGCTGACCGCCGATGGCGAGTGCCTGTACGAAGCCGTGCGCCTGAGCCTCGACACGCTGCGCGGCGCGACCGCGACGCTGCGCGCGCGCCGCGAGCACGGCGCGCTCACGATCGTCACCGACTTCGGTTTCGCGACCTACTGGCTGATGCCGCGTCTGGCCGGGTTGAAGCGCGTGATGCCGGACGTCGACGTGCGCGTCGTCACGTCACAGGATTACGACGCGCAGCGTGACCACGGCGACATCGCGATCCTGTTCGGCGACGGCCACTGGCCGTCGTGCACGGCCGCGCGGCTGTTTCCGGAATCCGTGACGCCCGTCTGCGCGCCCGCGTTCCGCGACGCGCACCCGGGCGTCACGCGGCCCGACCATCTGCTCGCGCTACCGCTGCTGCACGTGCAGCCGACGCGCCCCGAGCGCTGGCTGTCGTGGTCGGGCTGGTTCGACGCGCACGGCCTGGAACCGCCACCCGCCGCCCGCGGCGTGACCTTCAACAGCTATGCGCTCGTGATCCATGCGGCGCTGCTCGGCGAAGGCGTGGCGCTCGGCTGGTCGCCGCTCGTCGACGAACTCGTCGCGTGCGGCCAGCTCGTGAAACTGGTCGATGCGCCCGTCGTCACGTCGCGCGGCTACTTCCTGGTGCGGCCGCCGCAGCGGCCCGAGCCGGACGCGACGCACGTGTTCCGGCGCTGGCTGCTCGACGCGTGCGCGGGGGCCTGACGCAGCGCCCGTCCCGCTGGCCCCGCTGGCCCCGCTGGCGCACCGATACCAGCCACACGGCGGGTTGGTTCTATCCCGCCCGAAATCGTCCTGATTTACTTGAGTCTCCCGCTACCCGCGCGGCGCGGCGCTGTCGTGCGCCGCCGCGCGGCCGTGCGCCCCTGCCATCCGAGGAGTCTCATGACCGCCGAGCACCGCCCCGATCAATTCGTCCTGACACTGTCGTGCCCGAGCGCGGCCGGCCAGGTCGCCGCCGTCGTCGGCTTTCTCGATCGCCATCGATGCTATGTCGATGCGCTGAACGTGTTCGACGACGATCTCAGCAACCGCTTCTTCGTGCGCTGCGTCTTTCATCCGACGGATGAAACGCTGCAGATCGACGCGCTGCGCCAGGAATTCGCCCCGATCGCGGCCGGACTCGGCGGCCACGCGGGCGACATGCAATGGGCGATCCATGACGTCAATGCGCGGCCGAAGGTACTGATCATGGTGTCGAAGCTCGAGCACTGCCTCGCGGACCTGCTGTTCCGCTGGCGGATGGGCGAGCTGAAGATGGACATCGTCGGCATCGTGTCGAACCACCCCGACTTCGAGCCGCTCGCCGCGCAGCACGGACTGCCGTTCCGGCACTTCCCGATCACGGCCGAGACCAAGGCGCAGCAGGAAGCGCAATGGCTCGACTTCTTCGAATCGAGCGGCGCCGAGCTCGTGATCCTCGCACGCTACATGCAGGTGCTGTCGCAGGAGACGAGCGCGAAGCTCGCGAATCGCGCGATCAACATCCACCACTCGTTCCTGCCCGGCTTCAAGGGCGCGAAGCCGTATCACCAGGCGCATGCGCGCGGCGTGAAGCTGATCGGCGCGACCGCGCACTTCGTCACCGACGATCTCGACGAAGGCCCGATCATCGAGCAGGTCGTCGAGCGTGTCGATCATGCATTGCGTCCCGAGCAACTGCTCGCGGTGGGACGCGACGTCGAAAGTCTCACGCTCGCGCGTGCGGTGAAGGCGTTCATCGAGCGGCGGGTGTTTTTGAACGGCGACCGGACGGTGGTGTTTCCGTAAGCAGACCGCCGTCGCGTTCGAAGGCGGCAGAAACGAACAAGGCCCGACCGGCGTGTTCCGTTCGGGCCTTTTTTTGCCGTCGTGTTGCGCCGGCGCTTCTCGCGATGGCCCCGTGTGCGGTTTCCGGAGCCATCGCGTGCTGCCACACGCACGCATCGGCATGCATTACCGCATCACTTCACCCACGCGAAGTAATACGACAGCCAGATCGTCAGCCCCGCACCGATCAGCGCCGCATACGGCATCAGGCTCAGCCACATCGCGCGCTGCGGCACTTCGAGCTCCATGTCGCGCTGCATCTGCGCGGGGAAACGGCCGCGATCCTGCCAGTAGTGGCGGAACAGGAACACCGGCACGATCAGCAGCATCGCGATCAGCCCGTTGCGCAGCGTGCCTTCACCCTGCAGGTTCGCGCCCGCGCCGACGTAGACGAGGTTCGCATAGCCGCAGATCGAGCCCGCGACGAGCAGCCAGGTCGGGCAGCGGAACGGCCGGTCCCAGTTGCCGCGATCCATCCGGTGGATCCAGCCGGACTGGAGATTCAGGAATACGAACAGCATGTAGCAGACGTTCGAGATCGACAGCACCGTCATGTAGTCCGACATCATCAGCAACACGAGGTTGAAGCCGAGATCGGTCCACATCGCGCGCGTGGGTGAGCCGTGCTCGTTCACGTGCGACAGGTACTTCGGCAGCCAGCCGTCGACCGATGCCTGGTACAGCGTGCGCGACGAGCCCATCATCGACGTCATCACGATCAGCAGGATCGACAGCATCAGCATCACGACGACCGCGTTCGCGACCCACGCGCCGCCGCCGACGATCTTCGCCATCGCGGCCGCGACGCCGGTACCGTCGCCAATCGCCGGATCGAGCATCGCCTGCGTGCCGAGCGCGCCCTGGAACGCCATCGGTACGAGCGTCATCACGACGAGACACAACGCACCCGACCAGAAAATCGCCTTGGCGGTATCGCGCCGCGGATCGCGGAATTCGCGCGTATAGCAGACGGCCGTCTCGAAGCCGTACGAGGCCCAGCCGGCCATGAACATCGCGCCGAGCGCCATCGTCACGCCCTGCCCGTTCCACGAGCCGAAGGTCGCGGCCGTGAGGTTGCCCTGCGCGTCGTGACCGAGCGGCAGCAACGGGAGCAGGTTCGACATCGGCACGTCGCCGGTGACGAACGGCACGATGCCGACGATCAGGAGCGGCGTGAGCGATGCAATCCCGAGAATGCGCTGCGTACGCGCAGCCTTCGATGCGCCGCTATGCTGAAGCTTGAACGTGATGAGAAGCAGAATCGTCGCGATGATGAACGTCGCGTTGATTCGCAGAGACAGACCCGGCTTGATGAAACCGAGATCCGCAACCTTGAGTTGCCAGTGCAGCACCGCCGCATCGGCGGGAAAGAGGCTCGTGAGCGCATAGCTCGCCGCGAGGCCGCAGCCGAGCGCAAGCATCGGCGACCACGCGAGCCAGTTGCACCACACGGACACCGGGGCAATCAGCTTGCTGTAACGGACCCAGCCAATCGCGCCGTACACCGACGCGCCGCCCGATTTATGGGGAAATAGCCCCGATATTTCCGCATAAGTCGCGCTTTGAATCAGCCCCATCGTGATCGCGGCGATCCAGATCGCCCACGCGGGCTGGCCGATCGTCGCGCATACGCCGCCGATCGTGAACAGCACGCCTGCCGGCACGCCGCTCGTCACCCAAAAAGCGTCTTTCCAGGTCAGGCCACGATGCAGCGTGTGGCCCGTCGAATCATGTGAGATGGGTGTTCCAACATCACTGGTGCGGTTCGCACGCAGTCCTGCCTGACTCATCCAGTTCCTCCTGTGATGATTCTGCACAAGCGCCGTAGTGTAACAACTTACGGGCTTTTTTGCAGAATCTGAAAAAGAATTCCGGGATATGGCCGCATTACATCCTGATTGTTTCGGATTCCTGCATGCCATTCCCGGCGTGTTTTTATGATGATTCGTACGACGTATGTCGAGGTGCTTACTGCGCGCCTTCCGTCCACGAATTCACGCGGTCCGCATGGGCTGCGATCCACGCGTCGGCGGCTGCTTCCGGCTTCGAGCCGTTCTGGATCGCCAGCATCACGCTGTCGATTTCACCCGGCTTCCACTGGAATTTCTTCAGGAATGCGACGACCGGCTTCGCCTTGGTTTCGAGGCCCGGATTCACGACGCTGTCGACGTGCTCGGCGCCGCCGAACACCTTCTTCGGATCCTCGAGGAAGCGCAGCTTCCATTTCGCGAACATCCAGTGCGGCGCCCAGCCCGTCACGATCACCGGCTTGTTCGCGCCCACCGAACGCGACAACTCGGCCGTCATCGCGCTGCCCGAGCTCGGCATCAGCGTGTAGTTCAGCCCGTAGCTCTTGATCGCGTCGTCGGTCTTGCGCATCACGCCGGCGCCCGCATCGATGCCGACGATCCGGCCGCCGAAGCTGCCCTTCTCGGCGTTCAGGTCGTCGATGCTCTTCGCCTTCACGTACGCGGGCACGATCAGGCCGATCTTCGCATCGGGGAAATTCGCGCCGAGGTCGACGACCTTGGCCTTGTACTCGTCCCAGTACGAGCCGTGCGTGACCGGCAGCCACGCGGACAGCGTCGCATCGAGATCGCCGCGCGCAACGCCCTGCCACATGATGCCGGCCGCGACCGGCACGAGCTTCACTTCGTAGCCGAGCTTCTTCTCGATCACGCGGGCCGCGACGTTCGACGTCGCGACGCTGTCGTCCCAGCCTTCGACGTAGCCGATTTTCAGCGTCGGCTTCGTATCGGCGAGCGCCGATGCGCTCAATGCCACCATTGCCGACAGAGCGCCGGTCCACAACAGCTTTCCGAACAGTTTCATGGTCGATCTCCTTGGTCTGCGCACCGTGCGCGTTGTCTCTCTAGGTTCTTCAACCACAAATCCGCGGTATCGTTGTTTTCCGACGGAAGCTTGTCCGGACGCGACGCGCCCGGACAGCCGATGGCCTGTTTCGACTACTTGTCGATCACGAGATCCGACAGCGGCTTGCTGCAGCACAGCAGCACCATCCCCTGATCGATCTCGCGCTGGCGGATGCCGCCGTTGTGCTTCATCTCGACCTGCCCCGACACCAGCTTCACCTTGCAGGTGCCGCACATGCCCTGCGTGCACGAGGCCGGCAGCCGCACGCCCGACTGGCGCGCCGCGTCGAGCACGTGCTGCTCCGAGCCGCACGCGATCTCGCGGTTGCTCTTCGCGAAGCTGACCGTGTACTGCTTCGTCGCGGCGTCGACACCCTCGGCGGCCGGCACGAGTTCGGCGAGCACTTCGTCGCTCGCGGTCTGCGCGAGCGTCTCGAACGAGAAGCTTTCTTCGTGATACTGCTTGCGATCGAAGCCGGCTTCGTCGAGCAGGTCGCGCACCGCCTTCATGTACGGCGCGGGGCCGCACGTGAAGATCTCGCGCTCCATGAAATCCGGCGCGATCAGCTTCAGCAGCGGCAGCGTCAGGAAGCCCGTGACGCCCGGCCAGTTGGTACGTGCGCCGACGCGCTCGACGACGAACGACGTGCGGAAATTCGTGTGGTTCGACGCGATCAGGTCGAGCTCGCGCGCGAAGATGATGTCGTCCGGCGTACGTGCGCTGTGCACGAACAGGATGTCGCGATCCTCGGCGAGATCATGGTGCGCGCGGCTCATCGACATCAGCGGCGTGACGCCCGAGCCGGCCGACAGGAACAGGTACTTGCGCGCCGGATGCCGTGCGCACGTGAATTCGCCGGCCGGGCCGAGCACGCGTACCGCCGCGCCCGGCTGCAGGTTGTCGTGCAGCCAGTTCGACACCTTGCCGCCCGGCACGCGCTTGACCGTGATCGAGATCGTGTGCGGCCGCGCCGGCGACGACGAGATCGTGTAGCAGCGATTGATCGTCTCGCCGTCGATGTCGAGCTCGAGCGTGATGAACTGCCCGGGCTCGAACGAAAACGTGCGGCCCTGCGGCGAACGGAAGAAGAAGCTCTTCACGTCGTGGGTTTCCTGCCGCACGTGGCAGCACACCAGCGTTTCCTCGACGTCGCTCGTCCAGCGCTCGGGCAGCGCGTTCCAGAACGCCGGGTGCGTCACCCGGCTGTCCGCCGGCTCGAAATTGGCCGCATCTCGCATCATGTCTTGCTCCGCATATACGCTGCTAAGTACTACGCGCCGGTTTTTTCGGCGAGCCGGCCGATGTACCAGGCCGAGAATTTTTCGACGAGACCTTCCGTGTACGGCGAATACGGGCCCGGCTCGTACGCGCTGCTGGTCGCGCCGCGCTGCGAGAATTCGACGAGCGCGCGATCCTGGTCATTGGTCGCGTTCCACACGGCCGTGAGGTTCTTCACGTCGTAGTCGATGCCTTCCTTCGCGTCCTTGTGCACGAGCCACTTCGTGCGCACGAGCGTCTTGCCGGCCGACAGCGGGATCACCGAGAACGTCACGATGTGATCGCTCATGAAGTGGTGCCACGAGTTCGGCTGCGTCCAGAACGACAGCCCGCCGAGATCGGCCTTGTCGAAGCCGCCGAGCAGCTTCTTCGACGCGACCTTCGCATCGAGCGTCTGCGATTCGCCATGACGATCGAGCGGCAGGCGCTGCGTGCGGAAACCCGTCACGTCGAGCAGCTTCTCGATTTCGGCGGACGGCAGGCCCATCTCGGCCCACTCCTTGCCGCGCCGCACGCACGTTTCGGCGAATGCGTCCATGCCTTCGGCGTTCGCGTCGGAACGCTGGTAGCCGAAGCCGTATTCGTACAGCGAGATCGTCAGCTCCGGATGGTTCGCGACGCAGTGATAGCACTCGCGGTTGTTCTCCATCGTGAGCTTCCAGTTGCCTTCCTCGATGATGTCGATCTGCGCGGCGATCTTCGTGTTCGGCAGGTCGTGCGGCAGCAGGTACGGCTCCATCTCGGCGCGCATCTGCGCGAAATCGACCGGCGGCTCGTCCGCGAGGCAGATGAAGATCAGGCCCGCGAGATTCTCGACGTGCACCGACTTCAGGCTGTGCTTGCAGCGATCGAACTTCTCGCCCATGTGCTCGGCGAACATCAGCTGGCCCGTCAGGTTGTAGGTCCAGCTGTGGTACGGGCACACGATGTTGCCGACCGAGCCTTTATCTTCGTTGCACAGGCGCGCGCCGCGGTGACGGCACACGTTGTGGAACGCGCGGATCGCCATGTCGTCGTCACGCACGATCAGGATCGAATCGCTGCCCAGCTCCACGGTCACGTAGTCGCCCGGCTCGGGAATGTCCGGTTCGATCGCCACCTGGATCCAGTGCTGGCGGAAAATCGCCTCCATGTCGAGCGCGAAGATGTCCTCGCTCGTGTAGAACGGTGCGTCGAGGCTGTGCCCTTCCTTGCGCCGCTCGATCAATGCACGAATGTCTGCCGATACTTTCATCGTTTGCTCCGGATTCCTTGCATCCCTGGGTTCTTGCCGACAGGCATCAAAATCAGTAGTCGATGAGCTGATGCTCGCGCAAATACGCGAGGATCACTTGTGCTTTTTCGACCGAACTCCCTTCATTTACGACGTTGCCGCCACGGCTTTCGGTCGTCGTCGCGGACAGCATCCGCGCATGCCCGGAGCGCTTCTCGGCGGCGACCAGCTTTACGGGTTTACGCTCGACCGGGCCGACCGTCCACGCGGCCGCATCGGCGTCCGCGCCGGGCGCCGCGAGCGCGGGCCGGATCGCGCCGGCGCGCAGCCGTGCATACGCATAGCGCGGCTCCACGCTCGCAAGCGGATGCACGGCGACGACGGCCGGCAGCGCCGCGTCGACACGCCGCCGCAGCCCTTTCGGCAAAAATTGCCGAACCGCCGCGCGGCCGCCGTCGACCGTCACGTCGACGGCCGAGCCCACGAGCGGATAGCCGAGCGCCGCGGCGATGCGATACGGCAGCATCCCGGTGTCGTACGCGCCCTCGGCGCGCGTACCGGTCAGCACGAGGTCGTAGCCGTCGAGGCGCGCGGCGAGTGCGTGCACGGCATCGTCGCCGTCGCGGCAGGCCAGCACTTCGACCTCTCGCGCACCGAGCGCCAGATACTCGGCGAGCGCCGCATTCGCGGGGTCGCCGGCATGAATCACATCGAGCGTCGCGCGATGCTTGTCGGCGAGCTGCCGGCCGGTTTCGAGCGCGGCCGCATCGTTGCGGCTGTAGCGCGCGACGCCGCTGACCGGATGCCGGCCGACGGACACGAGCACCGCGATGCGTTGCAAGGGACGAGGGGCGTTCATGCGGCGACTCCTTCGGGTTCACGGGTACCGACCGCGGCCGGCGATTCGCCGCGCGCGGCCCGCGCGGCCTGGACCTGTTCGATCAGCGCGGCGATCGTCGCCTGCGCGTCGCCGACCACCGTCAGGTTCGCGCGCTTCGCGATCGGCGCGCTGCCGTCGAGGTTGACCGCGATCACGTGGCGGCAGTCCTTGATCCCCTGCAGGTGCTGCACCGCGCCCGAGATGCCGAACGCGATGTACACGCTCGCCTCGACCGTCTTGCCGGTCGCGCCGACCTGCTTGTCGCGCGTGAAGTGGCCGTTGTCGACCGCGACGCGGCTCGCGCCGATCGCCGCGCCGAACACGCCGGCCAGCCGCTCGAACGCGCCGATGTCGGACACGCCGTTGCCGGCCGACACGATGAAATCGGCTTCCTCGAGCGCGACCTGGGCTGCGTCGATTTCGTCGAGGCCGAGATCGCGGTACGGCTGCGCGGCATCCCGCGCCGGGCGGATGAAGTCGGCGGCGACGCGCTCGCCCGCACCGACGAACGGCAGCTTCGCGTCCACCGCGTTCTGCGCGAGCAGGATCACGTCGGGCAACGCCCGGGTGGCAAATGCACGCCCGGCCTGCGCATACGCGCCCACATGCTTCGCGTCGATTTCGACGACGTGGGTCGCGACGCTCGCGCCGGCGGCCGCCGCGTAACGTCGGCCGAGATCGCCGTCGCCCGTCGCGTTGTCGGGCACGAACACGTGCTTCGGTGCGAGCGCGGCCACGCAGGCCTGCAATGCTTGCAGTTCGCTTTCGGGATCGAACGCACGGCGCTCGAAGCCGGCCAGCTCGATCAGCTTGTCGACGCCGAGTTCCGCGACGTCATCCTTCAGTTCGCCGAACGCGAGCAGCGCGACTTCCGTCTGCGCATCGGCGAGCACGGCGGCAGCGGCAATCGCCTGCCGCGAATGGTCGTCGAGCGCGCCGCGTTCGCTGTGCGCGACCACCAGCATCACGTGCTTCGGGTCCTGCAGCGCGCGGCGCGGCTTCGCGGCCGCGCCGCCATGACCGTGCGCGGACCACTGCGCGGCGTTCGCATCGGCGCTGCCTTCCTCGCCGAGCGTGATGCGCTTCAGGCCGGCGGCCGTGATGATGAACGGCCGGCGCGGATCGATTCGTTTGATCGTATTCATCGATTCACTCCAGCGAGGCAGCGACGAGTTCGGCGACGTCGAGCACGTCGGGGCGCGGGCCCACGACACCTTCGAGCATGGCCGTGCAGTTCGGGCACGCAACCGCGACCACGTCCGCGCCGATCGTGCGCGCGTCGGCGATGCGGATGTCCGGAATGCGCTGCTTGCCGGGGATGTCGGTCAGCGGCGCACCGCCGCCACCGCCGCAGCAGCGGCCGCGCATGCCGTTGCGCTCCATCTCGACGACCTGGATGCCGATCGTCTTCAACAGCTTGCGCGGTGCTTCGATCTCGCCGTTGTAGCGGCCGAGGTAGCACGGATCGTGATACGTGGTGCGCTTCTCCTGCAGCGCCTCGACCGCCTTCGGCGCGATCTTGCCGCTGTCGGCGAGTTCGGCCAGATAGGTCGTGTGATGCTTGACCGTCACGCGCAGCCCGAGCGCACGGTATTCGTTGCGCAGGCTGTGCATCACGTGCGGGTCGGCCGTCACGATCTGCTGGTACGACAGCGTGCCGAGCGTGCCGATCAGGCGCTTCGCCATCTGCTGGAACGTCGCTTCGTCGCCGAGCCGGCGGGCGACGTCGCCCGTGTCGGTCTCGGTCGGGCCAAGCACCGCGTAATCGACGCCCGCCTTGTTCAGCACCTTGACGAACGCGCGCAGCGTACGCTGGTAGCGCATGTCGAACGCGCCTTCGCCCGCGACGAACAGCACGTCGACCGGCTTGCCCGGCTGCGCGACCGGCGCGCTCAGGTCGACCGACCAGTCGTAGCGCGCGGCCGTGTCGTAGCCGCCCATCGTGCCCGTCTCGCGCAGGTTCGCGAGCACTTCCTGGCCCTTGCCCGGCACCGTGCCGTGCACGAGCGTGCGGTTGCGGCGCATGTCGACGATCGCGTCGACGTGCTCGATCAGCATCGGGCATTCCTGCACGCATGCGCGACAGGTCGTGCACGACCACAGCGTCTGCTCCTCGATCAGGCCCGACACGATCGGGCCGTTCGGCTCGCCGCGATGCTGGCCGACCGCGAGGCCCGGCGTCGGGCTGCCCGCGTACGCCGCATCGGTGCCGCCGGCCATCCCGACCACGAGATCCTGGATCAGCTTCTTCGGATTCAGCGGCTGGCCCGACGCGAACGCGGGGCACGCGGCTTCGCACTTGCCGCACTGCACGCATGCGTCGAAGCTCAGCAACTGATTCCAGCGGAATTCGACCGGCTTCGCGACGCCGTACTCCTGATGCTCGATGTCCGGCAGCTTCAGTGCGGTCGGCGGCGTGGCCGTGCCGTTGCCGGTGAACGATTCACGGGTGGCCGCGAAACGCTCCTGGCGCGGGTGGAACGCGAGATGCAGCAGGCCGGCGATCGCGTGCTTCATCGGGCCGCCCTTCGCGGCGCCGACCGTCATCGTGAACGCGCCGATGCCGATCAGCAGCGCGCAGAGCACCGCGAACGCACCCGACATCGCGCCGGTCGGCACCAGCATGAACAGCACGAGGCCGAGCGCGAACGAACCGAGCAGCCAGGGCAGCGTGTTCCACGGGCCGCGCGACAGGCGCGCCGGCACGTCCTTCGCCGCGCGGCGGCGCCACACGAACACCGCGCCGACCAGCATCGCGAGCGCCGCGACGAAGATCAGCTTGTCGAGCCACGGCGAGTAGATCGCGAGGCCGTAGTTGACGAACACCAGCGCGAGCGCGCCGATCGCGCCGCCGGCGGTCGCGACGTGAGTCTTCGCGATGTACGGATCGCGGGCGACCACGTGGTGCAGGTCGACGAAATAACGCTTCGGAATCGCGAACAGGTTCGCGACGCCGAACGAGCCGGGCGCCGTCGCGCGACCCAGACGCCAGTAGGACGAGCGCTTCGCGACCGCGAACGCGAGCCCCGCCACCGACAGCCACAACAGGGCGGTAATGAGGAAGGACGGGTTCATCTTTTAGAAATCCTTCACGAGACGCAGCGAGTCGTAGATCGCACCGTGGACGTTGTGCATCGAGATGCAGTCGCCGACACGGAACAGCAGGAAACGGCCGTTGCCGAGCTCTTCCGACAGGCACGGTTGCGGCTCGGCCGCGAACAGCGTGTGCGGATCGATCTGGCCGCGGTTCACCGATTCCGGCTTGAGCTTCCAGTACAGCTCGTCGTTCGGCGACGAACCGTTCTCGATCACCACCTGGTCGACCGCGCGCTCTTCCAGCTCCTCGGTGTACTCGTTGCGCAGCACGGCGATCATCTTGCCGTTCTCTTCATAGACGCGATCGAGCATCGTGTTCGGCGTCGGAATCACGCCGAACGCGTACAGGCGACGGTAGAAAATCGGGAACGTCGTGCCGCCGCAGTCGTCGGCCACCTTCACGTCGGGCGTCACCACCTCGACCTTCGAGCCACGGCTCGCCATGAAGTCGGCCACGCCCGCGCCGGCATGCGTGCTCACGCCGTCGAACAGCAGCACGTTCTGCTTCGGCTCGACCTTGCCGGTCAGGATGTCCCACGAGCTGACCGCGAGGCCTTCGGCCACGCCCCACGCCGGCACCTGCCACGTGAAGCTCGACCCGCCCGTCGCGAGCACGACGATGTCCGGCTTCTCGGCCATGATCATCTTCTCGTCGGCGGCCACGCCGAGGCGCCGGTCGACGCCCAGACGCTTCGTTTCCATGTCGAACCAGCGGATGATCCCCGACATCTGTTCGCGCTGCGGCGCCTTCGCGGCGATCATCACCTGGCCGCCCACTTCCGCGTTCTTCTCGAACAGCACGACGTCGTGGCCGCGCAGCTTCGCGACACGCGCCGCCTCCAGGCCCGCGGGGCCCGCGCCGACCACCACGACCTTGCGCTTCGGGCCACGCGACTTCTCGATGATGTGCGGCATCGTCGCTTCGCGCGACGTCGCCGCGTTCTGGATGCACAGCACGTCGAGGCCGTTGTACTGACGGTCGATACAGTAGTTCGCGCCGACGCACTGCTTGATTTCGTCCTCGCGGCCGTCGCGGATCTTGATCACCATGTGCGGATCGGCGATCTGCGCGCGCGTCATGCCGACCAGGTCGATCATCCCGTTCGCGAGCAGGCGCTCGGCCTGGCCCGCATCGCGGATGCTCTGCGCGTGCATCACCGGGATCTTCACGACCGACTTGATGCCGGCCGCGAGGTGCACGAACGGCTCCGGCGGCAACGCCATCGGCGGCATGCAGTTGGCGATCGTGTTGTGCGTGTCGCCGCCCGAGCCGACCACGCTCAGGTAGTCGATCAGGCCCGTCTCCGACATCGCCTGCGCGATTTCCTTCAGCGCCTCGTGATCGAGGCCGTCCTCGTGGAATTCGTCGCCGCACATGCGCAGGCCGACGCAGAAATCCTTGCCGACCGCCTCGCGCACGGCCGTCAGCACTTCGATGCCGAAGCGCAGGCGGTTTTCGAGGCTGCCGCCCCATTCGTCGGTGCGATGGTTCGAACGCTTGCTCCAGAACTGGTCGATCAGGTGCTGGTGCGCGGCGGAGATTTCGATGCCGTCCATGCCGGCCGCCTTCACGCGCTTCGCGGCCGCCGCGAAATCACCGATGATGCGGCGGATTTCCTCGATCTCGATGATCTTCGCATTGCCGCGGTGCACGGGTTCGCGCACGCCCGACGGCGACATCAGGTGCGGCCAGTGCTCGCCGTGGAACGACGAGCGGCGGCCCATGTGCGTCGCCTGGATCATGATTTTCGCGCCGTGCTTGTGCATCGTGTCGGCCAGGCGCGTGAGCGGGTCGATGATCTTGTCGGTCGACAGGTTCACCGATTTCCACCAGCCCTGCGGGCTGTCGATCGACACCGGGCTCGAACCGCCGCAGATGGCCAGGCCGACGCCGCCCTTCGCCTTTTCTTCGTAGTAGCGGATATAGCGGTCGCCCGGCAGGCCGCCCGGCTCGGCGTACACCTCCGCGTGCGCGGTGCTGACGATCCGGTTGCGCAGCGTCAGCTGGTTCAGCTGCATGGGTTTGAACAGGTGGGGATAACGCATCGCTGGCGACCTCTGGCGTTCGAATGTCTCGTGTTGCGGGTGTTGTTCTGTTTCAGTGAATCAATGCATCAGTGCGCGATCGGCGACACTTCGAAGACGCAGTGGTCGTGATGCTCGGCCGCACACTGCACTTCCTTCGATTGCGCGCGCGGGGCGCCCTTGCCTTCCGGCGTCGTGTCGTTGACCCAGTCCATCGCGCCGGCGAACCAGCCCGCGAACATGTAGCAGAGCTTGCCTTCCTTGCCCGGCTGCTGGAGCACGAACGACGAGTGGCGCAGTTCGATCTTCGCGCGGGCGCTCGCCGGATCGGCCTCAATGATCGAGAACAGGCCCCAGCCGCGTTGCGACAGGCGCTTCAGGTAGTGCTCGAACACGGCCATGCCGGTCAGGCCGTGCAGCTTCGCTTCCTTGTCGCACCAGTGGTACGCGGACTTGTAGCCGGCCTTGTAGAGGATTTCGGCATACGCTTCGACGCCGAGCGCTTCCTCGACGGCGACGTGGTTGTTCGTGAAGAAGTGGCGCGGCACGTACAGCATCGGCAGCGCGTCGGTGGTCCAGACGCCGGTATCGGGATCGACGTTGATCGGCAGTTGCGGTTGCATCGTGGTGACTCCGTGAGGAAAGTGGCCGCGCGGTTCAGTGCGCAGGCGCGACATCGTCCGCGCGCCAACGCGGCAAGCGTTGGCACGTCCCGATTTTTTTATGTTGAAACGCGAGTAGCGGGTTCGGCGGGGGTGGCGCTTACGCGCCCCACACGTCCTTGAACACGCGCACCCAGTTCTCGCCCATGATCTTGCGGATACGCGACTCCTTCCAGCCGTGGCGTTCCATCGCCGCGGTCAGGTTCGGGAATTCTCCGATCGTGCGGATGCCGTCCGGGTTGATCACCTTGCCGAAGTTCGTCAGCTGGCGATAGCGGCCCTTGTCATGCGTCAGCATGTCGAAGAATTCCTTCGCGAAATCCTGCGTGAAGTCCGTGCCGATGCCGACCGCGTCCTCGCCGATCAGGTTCACGACGTAGTCGATCGCCTCGATGTAGTCGTCGATGTTCGCTTCGATCCCGCGCTTCAGGAACGGCGCGAACATCGTCACGCCGACGAAGCCGCCCGCATCGGCGATCTCCTTCAGCTGCGCGTCGCTCTTGTTGCGCGGATGCTCCTTCAGGCCCGACGGCAGGCAGTGCGAATAGCACACCGGCTTCTTCGAGAACGCGATCGCTTCCGACGACGTGTTGCCGCCCACGTGCGACAGGTCGACCATGATGCCGACGCGGTTCATCTCGGTGATCACTTCGCGCCCGAAGTCCGACAGGCCGCCGTCGCGCTCGTAGCAACCGGTGCCGACCAGGTTCTGCGTGTTGTAGCAAAGCTGCACGACGCGCACGCCCATGTCGGCGAACGCTTCGATGTAGCCGAGGTTGTCCTCGAACGCATGCGCGTTCTGGAAGCCCAGGATGATCCCGGTCTTGCCTTCCTTCTTCGCGCGGAAGATGTCGTCCGTCGTGCGCACGAGCGTCAGCAGCTCGCCGTTGTCGCGGATCTTCTTCTTCATCACGCCGATGTTGTCGACGGTCTTGGTGAAGTTCTCCCACACCGACACCGTGCAGTTCGCGGCCGTGATGCCGCCACGGCGCATGTCCTCGAACACCGGCTTCTCGAACTTCGAGATGTTCAGTCCGTCGATGATGATGCTGTCCTGATGCAGCGTGCTCATATCTGCTCTCGCTCGTGTGACTGTTCTTGTGGGGGTCGATCAGTAGATCGGGAAGCGCTCGCACAGCGCGAAGATCTCGCGGCGCACGCGCTGTTCGGTTGCGTGGTCCCCTTCCGGGTTCGCGCGCAGCGCGTCGAACACTTCGAGGATCAGGCGGCCGATCTCGCGGAACTCCGCGACGCCGAAACCGCGCGTCGTCCCCGCCGGCGTGCCGAGGCGAATGCCCGACGTGACGGTCGGCTTCTCGGTGTCGAACGGGATGCCGTTCTTGTTGCAGGTGATGCCCGCGCGTTCCAGCGCCTGCTCGACCGGCGCACCTTTCAGGCCCTTCGGGCGCAGGTCGACCAGCAGCAGATGGTTGTCGGTGCCGCCCGTGACGAGATCGACGCCGCCGGCCTTCAGCACTTCGCCGAGCGCCTGCGCGTTCGCGAGCACGTTGTCGATGTAGGTCTTGAAGTCCGCGTGCAGCACCTCGCCGAACGCCACCGCCTTGCCGGCGATCACGTGCATCAGCGGGCCGCCTTGCAGGCCGGGGAACACGGCCGAGTTGATCTTCTTCGCGATCTCCTCGTCGTTGGTCAGCACGAAGCCGCCGCGCGGGCCGCGCAGCGTCTTGTGCGTGGTCGACGTGACGACGTGCGCGTGCTCGACCGGGTTCGCGTGGCGGCCCGCGGCGATCACGCCCGCGATGTGCGCCATGTCGACCATCAACTTCGCGCCGACGCTGTCGGCGATCGCACGAAAGCGTGCGAAGTCGAGCGCGCGCGGGTACGCCGAAAAGCCGGCGATGATGAGGTTCGGCTTGTGCTCGTGCGCGAGCGCCTCGACCTGGTCGTAATCGATCCGCATCGTGTCGCGGTTCACGCCGTACTGGACCGCGTTGAACCACTTGCCCGACAGCGCCGGCTTCGCGCCGTGCGTCAGGTGACCACCCGCGTCGAGCGACATGCCGAGCACCGTGTCGCCCGGCTTCGCCAGCGCGAGCATCACCGAGCCGTTCGCCTGCGCGCCCGAGTGCGGCTGTACGTTCGCATAGCCGGCGTTGAAGATCTGCTTCACGCGGTCGATCGCGAGCGCCTCGACTTCATCGGCGAATTCGCAGCCGCCGTAGTAGCGCTTGCCGGGATAGCCTTCCGCGTACTTGTTGGTCAGTACCGAGCCCTGCGCCTCGAGCACGGCGCGCGACACGATGTTTTCCGACGCGATCAGCTCGACCTGCGACTGCTGACGCTCGAGTTCCTTCAGGATGGCGCTGCGCACCGGCGCGTCGCGCTCGGCAAGGGGCTGCGAGAAGAAAGGCTGGGTGTTCGACATAGTGCGTCCGTGACGAAGAATAAAGGGCTGTAACCGAAGCTCAAGGCCCGCCGTGCCTGGGTTTCCCGCTCGTCCAGTGCAAGGCTGCCGACGGCTCTATTCTTGTCGTTCGGATTTTCGGCGGATTGATGAATTTAGACGCGTTCTTTGCCTTTTCCGCCATGCACGTCCGTTTTATACAAGTGACCGGTCGTGCTTTTCGGGATGACCTGCCGAAACGGTATCGATGATTCACCTATGGACACGCACACCGGCAGTGCGTTTGCCGCTCATTCGGGGTGCGGCTTGTCCCGGATACGGTGCAGTGCAGCATCGGCCTTACGCCCAGACAACGTATGGAGCTAGGGTTTAGCCGTATGGCACGCTTGTTGCGCTCGCTCACACAATACCGCAGCCCGATCCGTGCCCCGGGCGAAAAGCTATTAGAGATTCAAGGAACGCTCCCCATGTCGCCCGACCGCACAGCGTCGCTGTCCCACTTCGCGTTCATGCCTTTACCGAACTTCACGATGATCGCGTTCACCAATGCGATCGAGGTGCTTCGGATGGCGAACTACCTGAGCGGCCAGCCGCTCTACCGCTGGTCGGTGATCAGTCCGGACGGCGGCCCGGTCACGGCGAGCAACGGCCTCACGGTCGATACGGGCCCGGCCGAATGCGCGGGGCAACCCGACATCGTGTTCGTCTGCGGCGGCGTCGACGTGCAGCGTGCGACCACGCCTGCCCATCTTTCGACCCTGCGCCGCTTCGCGCGCGCGGGCATCCCGCTCGGCAGCCTGTGCACGGGCACCTATGCGCTCGCGAAGTCGGGGCTGCTCGCGGGCTACGCATGCGCGATCCACTGGGAGAACATGTCGGCGCTGAAGGAGGAGTTTCCGGACACGCGCTTCCTGAAGGAACTGTTCGTGATCGACCGCGACCGCATCACGTGCACGGGCGGCGTCGCGCCGCTCGACATGATGCTGAACCTGATCGCCGCGCGCGTCGGCACCGCACGCGTCACGCAGATCGCCGAGCAGTTCATCGTCGAACACGTGCGCGACACGAGCGCGCAGCAGCGCATGCCGCTCGTCGCGCGCCTCGGCTCGGCAAACAAGTCGTTGTTCGAAGTGATCGCGCTGATGGAGAACAACATCGAGGAGCCGCTGTCGCGCGAGGAACTCGCGCGGCTCGCGAACATGTCGCAGCGGCAGTTGCAGCGCCTCTTCCGCGAGCATCTCGGGATGACGCCGACGCACTACTACCTGACGTTGCGGCTGCGCCGCGCGCGCGAGCTGCTGCTGCAGACCGACATGTCGATCATGCACATCACGATGGCGTGCGGGTTCCAGTCGGCATGCCACTTCAGCAAGAGCTATCGCGACGCGTTCGGCGTCGCGCCGACGCGCGAGCGCCGCAAGCAGGTCGCGCCGCTCGCGCAGGGGGCGGCGAGTGCAGCGCCGGCGTTTCCGGCGCATGTGCTGCATGCGTGAAGCGGGCAGCATTTGAAGCAAAAAAAGCGGCCTTCAATCAAGGCCGCTTTTTGCTGGTACTTACGATCCCCACACCTGCATTTCATCGAGCGAGTACCCCCACTGCGTCGCCCGCTTCGTGCCGAGCATCCGCACGTAACGGCCCTGCCCGTTCAGGTTCGGCAGCGTCACATGGCCGTACGACACGCCGTTGCTCGTCGAGTAGATCGTCGTCCAGTTCGCATTGTCGTTCGACGTCTGGATCTGGTAGACGAGCGCGCCCGCGTCCCAGTACAGATCGATGCTGCTGATCGTCTTCGTCGCGCCGAGATCGACGGAGATCCACTGCGGATCGACGCCCGCGCCTTCCGGCGAATCCCAGCGCGTGCTCGTCGTGTTGCCGTCGAATGCCTTGTCCGGCGTGAGCGACGCGTTGTAGCTCGCCGACGCCGCGGCCGGCCGCCCCTGCGACAGCAGCGTGCGCGCCGCGGCCGGGCCGCCGTAGTAGTTCGCCCCGAGCTTCGCCTTCGTCGCATCCGCATTCACGCCGAACTGCGACAGGCTCCAGCGCTGGCCGGTCGACACGTCGCCGACGTAGAGCTGATAGCCGCCCGCCGTCGTCGACGAGAAGAACAGGTAGTTCGTACCACTGACAGGCGCCGGGTCCGAGTTGTTGCTCATGCAGTCGTTGAGCGCCAGCGCGCTCGGCGTCGACGCCGGGTCGGCCGTCTTCGCGTAGATCTGGTCGGCCCCGCCGCTGTCCTTCCAGCGCGCGTAGTACACCATGCCGTCCGCACGCACGGTCGGGTAGTACGTCTGCAGCCCGGCCGGACGATCGAACACGGCGGTGACGCCGGTCGCGATCGTGCGCTTCATCAGCCCCATGTTCGAGCCGGTGCCGGTCGCGTAGTACACGGCGCTCGCGTCCGGCGCGAGGAACGGCATCGAGTATTCGGCGCCGGCCGGCGCGTTCGTCAGGCTCACGATCGACGTGAACACCGGGCCCGCGCTCGTGTACGACAGCGTCGCCTGCTTGACGTCGCCGTTCTGCTTGAACACGAGCGTCTTGCCGTCCGCGCTGAACTTCGGGTCTTCGTTGCGCGTGGCGCCCGTGCTGTGCGTCATGTTGACGGGCGGCGTGCCGGCGCCGAGCTGCAGCATGAACACGTTCCATGCGCCGTTGCTGATCCCCATGAACGCGAGCCACTTGCCGTCGGGACTGAACACGCCGTTCATCGGATCGGTGATGCCCCACGCGCTCTTGCTGAGTTGCGTCAGCGTGCGGGCCGAGAAATCGTAGAGGAACAGCTGGCTCGTGCCGTCGCCGTACTTGACGTAGCTGTGATAGACGAGCTTGCCGGTCAGCGCGGCGGGGAACGTCGCATTCGGCTGGGCGGCGGGATTGTTGACGCAGGCTGCGGCTGCCACGCCGCTGAACAGGTTGAGGGCGAGGCCGGCCACGAGGCCCGCGACGAGGGTCTTCAATTTCACGCTGGATACTTCCGGGTAAGGTAAGGACTAGGACGGCCGCAGAAAAGGACCCGCGCGGAAAGCGCGGGCGCCACGGATCCGCCGTCGGGCAGCGTGAATTCCGTATCGGTCGGACATCGGGAACAAAACTTGCGGGAGTGTGCCTTCTGGTCAGACGAAAGAAAAGGATCAGAGGACGCCTGAAACATACGGATCAGCGATTTGGGGCGCGCTTGCACGTGACGGCTGCCGTACTACTCTTTGTCATCGAGGCCCGATCGGCCCGGGGGACAGGCATGAAGCGCTATGCGGTGCTGGCACAGACGATCGCCGACGCCATCCGGCGCGGCGACCTCGCGGCCGGCGCGCGCATCCCGACCGTGCGAGCGGCATGCCGCGCGTATCGCGTGAGTCCGTCCACCGTGTTTCGCGCGTACTACGCGCTCGAAAGCGAGGGCCTGATCGTCGCGCGGGCGCGCTCCGGCTATTTCGTGGCGAACCTGGCCGACAAGCACGTGCGGTTCGGCCACGATCCGCCGCGCAAGCCAGGTGCGGCACAAACCGGCGACGACGACGCGTTGTTCCGCCTGCTCGACTCGCTCAAATGCGACGACGTCGTGCCGCTCGGCTCGGCATTCGCGAGCTATTCGCTGTTCCCGATGAGCAGCCTGTGGCGTCACGTCGCGTCGGCCGCCCGCAACATGGACCGCGGCAAGCTATTGGCGGGCTTGCCGCCCGGCTACGACGCGCTGCGCCGCCAGATCGCGTTGCGTTACCTGAATGCGGGCGCGTCGCTGCCGCTGGAGGAGATCGTCATCACGACGGGAGCGATCGAGGCACTGACGCTCAGCCTGCAGGCGCTGACGCGCCCGGGCGACATCGTCGCGATCGAACGGCCGGCATTCCACGCGGTGCTGCAGGTCGTCCAGTGCCTGCACCTGAAGGCCGTCGAGATTCCGGTCGACCCGCGCACGGGGCTCGATCTCGACGCGCTCGCCGAAGCGCTCGACACGCATCCGGTGCGCGCGTGCTGGTTCATGACGTCGTTCCACAATCCGACCGGCGCGACGCTGACCGACGAGCGCAAGCGCGCGCTGATCGAGCTGCTCGCGTCGCGCGGCGTGCCGCTGATCGAGGACGACGTGTATGGCGAACTGCAGTTCGGCACGGCCCCCACGCGCCCCGCGAAACTGTATGACGACAGCGGGCTCGTCCTGCATTGCGGGTCGTTCTCGAAATGTCTCGCGCCCGGGTTCCGGATCGGCTGGGTCGCGGCCGGCCGCTTCGTGCGGCAGATCCGTCAGGCCAAAGGCGCGAGCGGGCCGGCCGCCGACGTACCCGCGCAGATGGCGATTTCGAGTTACCTGCGCGACGGCGCATACGACCGGTTCCTGCGCAAGCTGCGACGCAATCTCGCCGCGCACCAGGCTCAGATGCTGTCGGCCGTGCGCGCGTATTTTCCGGCTGACACCGAAGTGTTCGCGCCGCGCGGCGGATATTTTCTGTGGATCGAACTGCCGCCGCACATGGATGCGATGCACCTGTTCGACGACGCGATGGAGAGCGGTGTCAGCATCGCGCCCGGGCCGATCTTCTCCGCGACCGGCGGCTTTCGCCGCTATCTGCGGCTCAACTACGGGCGGCCGTGGACACCGGCCGTCGAGCGCGCGCTGGAGACGCTCGGCACGCTCGCGTCCCGGCAACGGCACGGCGGCTAGCACGAGACGGGCGGCACGAAATGTGCGGCACGCGACGCGCGACATGCGCCTTGCGTTTCACGCGCGAACGACCAAGAATGAAGCGGCAGGCAGCCGCGGACGAACGGGTTCCACGCGTCCGATGTTATGGAGAATGACATGAACACCGCATGCGAACGACCGCCGATGTGTAACCCGACGATGGCGCGCGCCGGTCGCTGACGATGCGCGTCCTGCCCAACCGGCGTGTCCGCGCGCGCGATGCCTGGCGGGCCGTGCTGAACACGCGCGCCGAATCGCGGCACGCCGCTTGCTGCCGCTGCCGCTGCCGCGAATGCGGTTTCGTGGCGTTCCGCGCGCTCGAGCATTGCCCCGTCTGCGGTCAGTGGAACTGGCCGTTCGAGTCGATTGGCCACACACCGGCCGACGCGCGTGCCGCGCATGCGCCGCGGTCGTTCCATACATGGTCGTCGCGCGTCGCCCGAGCGCTGCGCAACGCGGCTTTCCAGCGGCCGCGCGCATCGAGCGCGCCAATCCTGAGCATACTGACGCTCGTGCTGCTGGTCGGCGGCTACGTGATGGTCGACCAGACCTGCGAGGCCGATCCCGTCTGTCGGGGCTCCGGTGTGCCGGGCGCCGTCGCGACCGGAGCCGTACTTCAAGCGTCGAACGAGCCATTGATACCGGTCGTGCCGGCACCCGTCTACCCGTTTCATTCGACCGATGAAACGGCGGTGGCAGCCCGTCCGCCACTGGCCAATCCGCCACAGGACGCCCCGCTCGCCGGCAAACCCGCGCGCCGGATGGCGGTTGCACAGGCCGCGCCGTCGTTGCGCGCGCCTGACCGGACGCGCACCGGCGCGGTCCGCGTCGCCGACTGGAAAGGCAACCGCGACACCGCCCATCGCACGCGTGCGATCCGCCGCGTCAGCCTGCACACCGGGCGGACACGTCGCGCCGCGGCCAGCAACGCCGAACTCGCGAAGCTCTATCGCGGCCACTGAGCGCGCGATCCGGGCCCGCGTGCCCGTCGATTCAATTTTCTAAACCGCCCCTCACGAAACCTCGTTTGTGCCGCGACGGACGCATGACGTTCAATGGGTCATTCGCCCGCGCCGGCGCGTATCGCACGCCGGCGCAGTCCGATCCACCGAACGGAGTCTGTCGATGAATGCACTGCAGCTCGTGACCCTGGCTGCCATCTGGAGCGCGTCCTTCCTGTTCATGCGCATGGGCGCGCCGGAATTCGGCGTCGTCCCGCTGATCGCATTGCGCGTCGCGATCGCGGCCGTGCTGTTGTCCCCGGTGCTGCGCGATGCGCAAGCGCGGCACGAATTCCGCGCGCACGTCGTGCCGCTGTTCGTCGTCGGCATCGCGAACTCGGCGCTGCCATTCTGCCTGCTGACCTATGCGGCCCTGTTCGTGACGGCCGGCACCGATTCGATCCTGAATGCAACGACCCCGCTGTGGACCGCGATCGTCGCGTACGTGTGGCTGCGCGCGCCGCTGACGAAACCGCAGGCGATCGGCCTCGCGCTCGGCTTCGCCGGGGTCGTCGTGCTCGCCGGTTCGGCGCTCGGCACCGGCACGCCCGGCGCGCCGAGCGCGATCGCCGCCGCGATGCTCGCGACGCTGTCGTACGGGTTCGCGGCGCATTACTCGAAGCGCAAGCTCGCGAACGTGCGGCCGTTCGTGTCCGCGTTCGGCAGCCAGTTGTTCGCGGCCGTCGCACTCGTGCCGCTCGCGCTGCCGATGTGGCCGCACGGTCCCGTGCATGCGTCCGCATGGATCGCGGTGGTGTTGCTCGGCGCGATCTGCACGGCGGTGGCCTACCTGCTGTATTTCGGGCTGCTTCGCAGTGCGGGCGCGCAATACGCGGCGTCGGTCACGTTCCTGATTCCGGTCTTCGGCGTGGTGTGGGGCGCGATCTTCCTGCACGAGACGATCACCGTGCAGACGGTCGCCGGGTGCGCGATCATCCTGCTCGGCACGGCGCTCGCGACCGGCAAGCTCAAGGGCTTCGCCTCGGCTGCCGTGCGCGGGTCAAGCCAGTAGATCGGAGGCGTCGCGCTCGTCGCGGCCGATCTCCCGCGCCAGCCAGTCGCGGAACGCGGCGATCTTCCACTCGTGCTGGCGCACTTCGCTGCATACGACGTAATAAGAAAACTCGGTCGGCCAGGGCCGCGCCAGCACGCGAACCAGCCGCCCGGCCGCGACTTCGTCGCGCGCATAGATGTCGCGCACCAGCGCGATGCCCTGCCCGGCGACCGCGGCCCTGATCAGCAACGCATCCTCGCTGAAGCTCGCGCCGCGCGGCGCGCGTGCGTCCTCGATGCCCTGCGTGCGCAGCCACAGCACCCAGTCGGCGCGGTCGGCGTCCTGCAGCAGCGGGTACGACAGGCAATCGGCGGGGGCGTCGATCGGGCGCGCGGGATCCAGCAGTTGCGGGCTGCACACGGGCCACAGCTCCGGCGTCCAGATGCGGAACGATGCATGCCCGGGATAGCGGCCCAGCCCGTGCCGGATCGCGACGTCGACGTAGTCGCGGCGCAAGTCGACCAGTTGCGCGCGCGTCTCGACGGTGATTTCGATTTCGGGGTACGCGGCATGGAACGAACCGAGCCGCTGCACGAGCCACGTGTTCGCGAACGACGCGGTGGTCGTCACCGCGAGCCGGACGATGCGCCGGTTCGCGCCGTGCACGCTCGCCCACGCGGCCTCGATCTCGTTGAAGCCGCCGGCGAGCTGGTCGAACAGCGCGCGGCCGGTGCCGGTCAGCTCGAGTTCGCGGCCGGTGCGCTCGAACAGGCGCACGGCGAGGCGATCCTCGAGATTGCGGACATGCTGGCTGACGGCGCCCGGCGAAATGCAGAGCAGGTCGGCCGCCTGTTTCATGCTGCCGCAACGCGCCACTTCGACGAACGTGTGCAACGCGGCGAGGGGAAGTGACTTGGCCATCCGTGGAGCGCCGCCGCGCGGCGGTGGAGGGTTCGGGAACGGGCGATGATTATCGCAGCAATTGCGCGGCCCCGCCTTTGCTCCGGCAACGAAAACGGGCGGCCCGTTTCCGGAACCGCCCGCTTCGTGTGGCGCGTGTCGAACGCTAGTGCATCACGCCGCCAGCAACCCGTGCGGGTCGATGACGAATTTGCGCGGCGCGCCGCCGTCGAACTTCTTGTACCCTTCCGGCGCCTGATCGAGCGAGATCACTTCGACGTTGACGATCTTCGCGATCGGCAGCCGGTCGAACAGGATCGCCTGCATCAGGTTGCGGTTGTACTTGAGCACCGGCGTCTGGCCCGTGAAGAACGAATGCGACTTCGCCCAGCCGAGGCCGAAGCGGATGCTCAGGCTGCCGTGCTGCGCGGCCTTGTCCTTCGCGCCCGGATCGTCCGTCACGTACAGGCCCGGGATGCCGATCGCGCCGGCCGGGCGCGTGATTTCCATCAGCGAGTTCAGCACCGTCGCGGGCGCTTCCTCCGCATGGCCCGACGAGCCGTGGCCGTGCGCCTCGAAGCCGACGCAATCGACCGCGCAGTCGATCTCGGGCACGCCGAGGATCTGCTCGATCTGCTCGCCGAGCGACGCGTCCTTGGACAGATCGACCGTCTCGAACCCCATCGCCCGTGCATGCGCGAGACGTTCCGCGTTCATGTCGCCGACGATCGTCACGGCCGCGCCGAGCAGGCGCGCCGATGCGGCCGCCGCCATCCCGACCGGGCCCGCGCCCGCGATATAGACCGTCGAACCGGGTTTCACGCCGGCGCTCACCGCACCGTGATAACCGGTCGGCAGAATGTCGGACAGGCAGGTCAGGTCGCGGATCTTCGCCATCGCCTGGTCGCGATCCGGGAATTTCAGCAGGTTGAAATCGGCATACGGCACGAGCACGTACTCGGCCTGGCCGCCGATCCAGCCGCCCATGTCGACGTAGCCGTACGCGCCGCCGGCACGCGACGGGTTCACGTTCAGGCACACGCCCGTATGCGTGTCCTTGCACATCGCGCAGCGGCCGCACGCGACGTTGAACGGCACCGACACGAGATCGCCGAGCTTCAGCGTCTCGACGTCGCGGCCCACTTCGACCACTTCGCCGGTGATCTCGTGACCGAGCACGAGGCCGACCGGCGCGGTCGTCCGGCCGCGCACCATGTGCTGGTCGGAGCCGCAGATGTTCGTGCTGACCACTTTCAGGATCACGCCGTGGCCGATCGCGCGGCCGCTCGGGTCGACCATCTTCGGATAATCGATTTTCTGGACTTCGACCTGGCCCGGTCCAAGATAGACGACACCTCGATTGCTGCTCATCGTATTGTCTCCATGTCTCGTTGGATGGCGCCGCGGCGCGCCGGCCCTTGCGGCGCACGCGCAACGTGCTGTTCGAGAGTAGTCCGGGAGGCAGGGGCGCCGATGTCTCAAACGCGACATGCGTTTGATCGGCGCCGACATCGATGGCGGAAATACGAAAGTCGGGCGGGAATCTACCGGGGGTCGGACCGGCCCTTGCGGCCGGCCCAACCTCGACGGGCCGGCGCTACCCACCCTGATTCTCGCGGATGATCGCGGCGGCGGCCGCTTCCGCGTCGCTCGCGACGCCGTCGTGCACGCGCGTGCTGACGGCGGGCGTCGGCGGCTCGCTGTCGAGCGCGTGGCCGTTGCGGTCGTGCGTGTCGACCGTCGCGCGCATCGACAGCCCGACGCGCAGCGGATGCGCGGCGAGATCGCGCGGATCGATCGCGATCACGACCGGCACGCGCTGCACGACCTTGATCCAGTTGCCGGCCGCGTTCTGCGACGGCAGCATCGAGAACGCGCTGCCCGTGCCCGCCGAGAAGCCCTGCACGCGGCCGCGATAGGCGATGCGCGAGCCGTAGAGATCCGACACGACCTCGACCGGCTGCCCGACGCGCATGTGGCGGATCTGCCCTTCCTTGAAATTCGCCTCGATCCACAGCCGGTCGAGCTGCACGATCGACATCAGCGGCACGCCGGGCCCGACCTGCTGGCCGACCTGCACCGAGCGCTGCCCGACCGTGCCGTCGACGGGCGCGACGATCGTCGTGCGCTTCAGGTTCCGGTACGCGAGCTTGAACTGCGCGGCCGCCTGCACGACGGCCGGGCTTTCGTCGACGGGCAGCTTGCCGCCGAGCGCGCGCGCCGCGTCGAGCTGCGCCTGCGCGGCCGCAAGGTTCGCCTGCGCACCGGCCACGGCCGCGCGGGCCCGTGCCAGTTCTTCGGGCGCGACGATCTCGACCGATGCACCCGAACGCGCGGCGAGCGCGCGCTGCGCCAGCGACAGGTCGGCGCGCCGCGCATTCACGGCCTCGACGTACATCGTGTTCGAGATCTTCGCGTTCGCGACCTGGCGCACGGCCTGCGCGAGCTGCGCCTTCGCCTGCGCGAATGCGACGGACGCCTCGGTGTCGTCGAGCCGCACGAGCGTCTGCCCGGCGCGCACGGCCTGCGTATCGGCGACCACCACGTCGGTCACGGCGCCCGGGATCTGCGCGGCGACCTGCACGATGCTGCCCGCGACGTACGCGTCGTCGGTGTCTTCGTAATAGCGGTCGCTCAACAGCCAGTACGCGGTCCATGCGATCGCGGCCAGCAGCACGATCGCGAAGAACACGGTGAAGCGCTTGCGGCGCGTCGCGCGGCGCCCATCGAGGGCCGGGTCGTCCAGCGCGGCAGGCGGCGCGGCGGAATGAAGGTTGTCGTGGTGCATCAGTCGCTTTGCGTAACGATCAGACGATCGTGCTGGAAGACGGGAATCGCGGGCATCGGCGACGCGCTCCGCGCCGGACTCGCCGCGGCCGTGCGCGCGAGCACGGGCGTGCCGCGAGGCGCTGCGTCGGGACGGGTCGCGCCGATCGTCGACGGGCGCGCCGTGTCGTCGCGTCGCGCGGATTCAGGGGCGGGCGCGGCCCGCGTCGTGGCGAAGGCCGCCGACATCGCCGTGCTCGCCGTACTGGCCGCCGGCGAGTCGTTCGAAGGCCCCGCCACCGTCGCCCGGTTCGCGGCCACGGCAGTCGCGGCCCCGCGCCGGGCCGCCCCGCCGCGCGCCTGATGCACGGCCGGCGTCTGCGCCTGCGCGACCGTTGCGCCCGCATCGAACCCGCCACCCAGCGCGCCGATCAACCCCACGCGGAGCGTGCGCTGCTTGCCGAGCAACGCGATCATCTGCGTGCGCTCGTCGATCAGCGTGAGATCCGCGACATCGACGTCCTTCTGCATCAGCACGCCGCGCCGATGCCGATCCGCCGCGATCTGCACGATCTTCTGCGCGGCCGCGACCGCGTCCTGCTGCTGCGCGACGAGCGTCTGCGACGTCTGCAGCGACGTGACGAGTTGCGCGACCTGCCCGAGCGCGTCGTCGACGGTCTTGTTGTACAACCCGATCGCGACGTCGGCTTGCGCGACGTCCGCGCCGAGCTTCGCCTTCAGCCGGCCGCGATCGAAGATCGGCAGCGAAATCGCCGGGCCGACGGAGCCCGCGAGCGAATCGCGCGAGAACAGCGACGCGGGCGTCAGTGCGAACACACCGCCGAGCGCGACGAGGTTCACGTCCGGATAGAACTGCGCGCGTGTCGAGTCGGCATTCGCGAACGCGGCCTCGACCCGCAGCCGCGCGGCGACGATGTCGGGCCGGCGGCCGAGCAGATCGGCCGGCAGCCGCGCCGGCACCGCGCCGCCCGCGAACGCGCCGACGCGCGGCCGCTGCAGCGCGAGCCCGCGCTCCGGGCCACGGCCGGACAGCACGCCGAGTTGCAATTGCGCGAGCTTGATCTGCTCGTCGTTCAGCGCGATCTGTTCGAGCAGGCGGCTGCGCTTGATCGACGCATCGCTCGCGTCGTACGCGTTGTCGAGGCCGCGCGCGGTGCGCTCGCGCAGCACGGCCGTCACGCGCTGGCTGATCTTCAGCTTCTGCTGCAACAGGTCGCGCACCGCGTACGCCTGGTCGAGCTGGCAATACACGGTGACGATCGCGACGGCGAGCGTGAGCCGCACCTGCTCGGCCTCGACGCCGGCCGCGTCGCGCAACGACATCAGGCTCTTCGTCGCCGCGCGGTTCTTGCCCCACAGATCGAGCTGGTAGTTCAGCCCGACGAAGATCGACGACGGCGACACGTTCGGATCGCCGAAAATCTGCACCGGCACGCGATAGCCGCCGGCCGTCACGTCGGCGATGTCGCCGGGCTTCGGCATCCGTGCCCGGCTGATCGTCGCGCCGGCCGTGCCCGTCAAACCGGTCAGAGAATCGAATTGCTGAAGCTGTGCCTGCGCGATCCTCAGCCGCGCCTGCGCGACCTGCAGGTCGGGGTTGTGCTGCGACGCCTCGGCGACCAGATCGTCGAGTTGCGGATCCTGCAACTGCTTCACCCAGTCGGGCGCCGGCCACGCGCCGTTCGCGCCCGGGCCGGCGGTATGCACGAGCGCATCGTCGGCCGGCGCACGCAGCGACAGCGACGGCAGGAAGCCCGACGGCACGCATCCGCCCAGTGCGAGCATTGCCGCGGCGGCCGCCGCGATCAACGAACCGCCCTTCACGCCCCGCGGCACACCCGCCGCTTGCTTCGTCGGCTGCATCGTCACCCCTGTCGAACGCGCTGCGCCCGCGCGGCCAGACGCGGCCGCGTGCGCTCGAGCGGGCCGAGCCGGCCGAACAGGCCGTCCGCGACGCCGAACAGGATGCCGGCCAGCTTCGCGCGCTTGTCGCGCTCGACGAGCGCGATCTGCACGACCTGCCACACGGTCAGCAGGTTCGGCACGAGCGCCACCGGAAAGCGCAGCCCGTACTGCATCCCGAGCTGCACCGCATTGCGCGCGCTGTAGTAGCGCCGTTGCCACGAGTGATTCATCGACGTCATTTCAAAAGGGCCGATCGCGTGCCGCTGCTTCGCGCCGATCCGGTGCGGCAGCACCAGCGACGGCACGACGTAGAGCGGCACGTTGCGCGCCAGCGCGCGGAAGCTGTATTCGGTATCGACGTGATCGATGAACAGCGTCTCGTCGAACCGGCCGAGCACGTCGAACGCGTCGCGCGACACGACGCAGCCGGACGAGATCAGGAATGCGCAGCGCTGCATCGGCGTGCCCGGCTCGATGCGCAGGCGGCGCAAGCCGATGCCGTTGGTCGCGAGTTCGGGCAGGAAGCTGCGCGCGTTCTCGTCGAAGATGCGCGGGCCGGCCAGGAACGCGCGCCCCGCGAGCCCCGCGCAGACGTCGCGCATCGTCGGGAAATACGCGGCCGGCACCGACGAATCCTGGTCGAACAGCGCGACTGCGTCGACGCGGTCGCGAAACAGCGCCGCGAGCCCCGCGTTGTACGCCCCCGCGATGCCGCCGCGATTGCCGTGATGCAGCAGCGCGATGCCTTCGCGTGCGCACAGTTCACGAGCCCGCGCATCGGGCTGCGGCGTGTTGTCGACGACGAGCAGCGCGTCGCACGCGTGCCGCCATCCGCGCAGCGCGTCGAGCTGCGCGTCGCTCGGGTGATACAGGATCACGAGTGCGCCGAGTGTCGTCATGGTCCGCTCCTCAATGCCCGAACGACGCGGCCGCGCCGCGCTTGGGGCGCGTCAGCCACATCATCGCCGCGAGCGCGAGACACGTCATGCTCGCCATCCAGAACATGTCGTTGGTCGCCATCATGTAGGCCTGCTGCATCACGACGTGGTGCAGCGTCGTCAGCTCGCGCACGCCGTCCACGCCCATCGCGTTCAGCGCATGCACGAAGCGTTGCGTGTTCGCCGACGCATGCGTGACCGATTGCGACACGACGTCGTAGTGATAGGTCGCGCGGTTGTCCCACAGCGTCACGCTCATCGCGGTGCCGAACGCGGCCGACAGTGTGCGCAGGAAATTCGACAGGCTCGACGCGGCGGCGAGCCGGTCGTCCGGAATGCGCGACAGCGTCGCGGCGGTCAGCGGGATGAAGAAGCACGGCAGCCCGATGCCCTGGATCAACCCGGGTGCCGCGATCTGCGCGAACGTCATCTTCAGCGTGAAATGCGCGTCCCATGCGAGCACGGCGGCGAACACGAGAAAGCCGAACGTCGCGAGCACCCGCGCGTCGAAGCGGTGCGCATGCAGCCCGACGAGGATCGAGAACACGAGCGCGAGCACGCCGAGCGACGCGGTCGCGAGCCCCGCATGAAACGCGTTGTAGCCCATCACGGCCTGCATCCACAGCGGAAACACCACGCCGACCACGGAGAAGCTCATCATCCCGAGCGAGATGATCAGCACGCAGAACGAGAACGTGCGGTCGCGAAACAGGCTCAGGTCGACCACGGGATGCGCTTCGCCCGCTTCCCAGATCAGCAGCGACACGATCGCGAGCGCCGCGACCACCGCGAGCGTGACGATCAGCGGCGAATCGAACCAGCCGCGGTCGTGGCCGAGATCGAGCATCGCCTGCAGCGAGCCGACGCCGATCACGAGCAGCACGATGCCCGGCACGTCGATCGGGCCGGCCGCGCCGCGCTGCGCGTCGGGGCGCAGCATCGCGGTGCAGACCGCGAACGAGAACAGCCCGATCGGCAAATTGATCAGGAAGATCCACGGCCACGAGAAGTTGTCGACGATCCAGCCGCCGACCACCGGCCCGAAGATCGGCGCGAGCAGCACCGTCATCGCCCACAGCGCGAGCGCGATCGTGCGTTTGGTCGGCGCAAAGGTGCGCAGCAGGATCGTCTGCGACAGCGGCACCATCGGCCCCGAACACAATCCCTGCAGCGCGCGGCAGATCACGAGCACGTGCAGGTCGCGCGCGAGCCCGCACAGCAGCGACGTCAGCGTGAACAGCAGCACCGCGCCGACGAACAGCCGCAGCTCGCCGACGCGGCGGGCCAGCCAGCCGGTGAGCGGCACCGCGATCGCGGCCGCGACCGAATACGAACTGATCACCCACGTGCCCTGGCTGTTCGATACGCCGAGACTGCCCGAGATCGCCGGCACCGCGACGTTCGTCACGGTCGAGTCGAGCACCTCGATGAAGGTCGCGAGCGACAGCGCGAACGTCAGCAGCGCGAGCCGGATGCCGCTTACCGGCTGCGCGGCGGGCGCGGGCGCGGGCGCGGGCGCCGGCGCGTCGAACGCGGACGGCGCGACGGGCCCGTCGTGAAGCGGCGACGCGGCGCTCATGCGCCGGCCACCGCGACATCGGCCCGCGCGGCCAGGCGCCCGCGCCTGGGCACGAACCGTTCGATGAAACCGGCGGCCGCGTCGCAGCCGTCCGGCGCGGCCGCGAGCAGCGCGCGCGTACGTTCCGCATGCACCGCGAACGCGGGTTCGTCGAGTACGCGCGCGAGCGCCGCGCCGAGCCGCGCGCCGTCGAGCGGGCCGTCGACCCGCACGCCGCAGCCGTTTGCGACGACGCGCTGCGCGTTGTCGAACTGATCGTGCGCGAACGGCGTGACGACCTGCACGATGCCGGCTTCGCACGCGAGCGCCGCCGTGCCGATCCCGCCGTGATGCACGAGCGCGCGGCAACGCGGCAGCAACGTGCGCATCGGCACGAAGCGGCGCACGAGCAGCCGGTCGCCGCCGGGCGCCGCATCGTGCGGCGTCAGCAGGATGCCGCGCGCGCCGGTCGCGCGCAGCGCGTCCGCCACCGCACGCGCATACGCCGCATGATCGACGAGCGTCGACCCGGCCGTGAACACGACCGGGGCTTCGCCGGCCGCGAGAAACGCATCGAGTGCCACATCATCGTCGGGTGTCGCGATATCGTTGAACAACGGAAAACCGCTTTGCAGATGATTCGACGGCCAGTCGGGCTGCGGCGGCGCGAACCAGCCGGGGAACAGGCACAGCACGCCGTCGGTCGAATGCAGCCAGCGGCCGAGCACGCGCCGCGCGGGTGGCAGCCCGAGCTCGCGGCGTACCGCGTCGAGCGCGGGGCCGCACACGCGGTCGAGCACCTGCCGCTCGATCAGCGTCATCAGCGCCGATTTCACCGGCAGCGGCCAGCGCGCGGGAATCGTCAGGCGCGGGTGAGTGGGCGGCGCATGCGCGGACAGCAGTGTCGACGGCGACACCTGCACCGACACGTACGGCGTGCCGTGCAGTTCCTGCATGAAGCGCGCGGAGAACGCCCACAGCGTGCCGACCAGCACCGTGTCGGCATCGGCCAGCGCGCGCAGCGCATCGTAATGCGGGCGCAACGTCGGCGCGATCACCTGCCACAGCGTGCGGAACGACGTGCGCGGATCCCACAGCGCGGGGTTCGCCATCGCCACGTCGTATTCCGCCGCGGTGCCGACCGGCACGAACGCGAACCCGCAGCGGCGCACGGCCGCCTCGAACGGCGCATGCGTGCAGAACACGACGTCGTGACCGCGCGCGGCGAGCGTGCGCGCGATGCCGAGCAGCGGATGCACGTCGCCCGCCGAGCCGATCGCGGTCACGATCATCTTCGCCATCGCGCGCCTCGCGGGTGTCAGTAGAAGCCAGGGATCAGCGCCGCGACCTCGCGGCGGTACTGCGTATACGCCGGCCCGAAATATCCGGTCAGCCAGCTCTCCTCGACGCGCACCTTGTATGCGAGCGACGCGAACACGAGCAGCACGCCGATCGCACCGCGCCATTCGCCGCCGATCAGCGCGGCGCCGACCAGCGCGATCAGGCAGCCGGTGTAGATCGGATGACGCACGAGCGCATACGGCCCCGTGCGCACGAGTTCGTGGTTTTCCTTCAGCGTGACCGACACGCTCCAGTTCGTGCCGAGATGCAGCCGCGCCCACACCGAAAACAGCAGGCCGGCCACCAGCACCGCGAGCCCGCACTGCGCCTGCAGCCCGAAGCGCTGCCAGTCGGGCACGAGCGCCTGCCACGACGGATCGGGCAGGATGATCAGCGCGCCGCCGACGATCAGCGGAATCGACTGCAGCGTGCGCGAGCGCGACGCCTCCTTGCGCACGGTCGTCTTGACGCCCTGCGACGTGGCGATCCAGTACGCGAGCCACGCGGCCCACGGAACGACGATGGCGATGGTCTGAACGATATTCACGGCTGGCCTGCCTCGTTGGGATGGGAATTCGGATACGCGGGACGAACGCGATGCGCGGCGGATGGCGTCACGACGACAGCGCGTGCATCGGTGCGGGTATGCACGCCGGCGCGGTCGCACGTGCGATGCCGGCCGCGACGGACGCTTCGCCACAGAAGAAATCGAGCAACGCGGCACGGGTGTATTCGCGCTGCGCACGGCCTTCGATGTCGAGGAAGTGGCCGGCGTCCGGCACCGTCGCGAACCGCGCGCGCGCCACGTGCGCGCCGAGTTGCCGCACGTCGGCCGGCGTCGTGTATTCGTCGCGCTCGCCGTTCAGGAACAGCAGCTCGCAGCCGATGTTCGCGAATTCGCTGAAATAGCGCTCGGGCTGCAGCGACAGGATCTGGTCGACGTGGAACGCGACCTGGTCCTGCTCGTCGCGCGGCAGGCGCGTCAGATACCGGTAGTTGTACAGCTTCATGATGCGCGGCAGATAACGGCCGACGGTGTCGTTCAGCAACTGCGCGGCCTTCAGGTTCTCGCCGGCCGCGATGTGGTCGCGGGCGCGCGTCACGTAGTCGACCATCGCGTCGTTCAGGAACGGCGAGAACGAACAGATCGCCGCGCGCCGCACGCTCGGGCAGCCGCGCGCGAGCGCGAACAGCGACGCGACGCCGCCCCACGACACCGACACGAGGAACGACGGCGCGAAGTGCTCGACCAGGTATTGGAGGATCGCGGCTTCGTCGTCCTTGGTCAGGATGAAGCAGCCGGGATTGTGCTGGCGCGACTGCCCCGCATACGGCAGGTCGAAGCAGATCGTGTTCATCCGCTCGCCGAGATACTGGACGGTCTGGCCGAACGACGCGGTCGTCGCGAGCGCGCCGTTGACGAGCATCGCCGTGTCGAACGCCGGGTCGAACACGTTCCGTTCGACGTAGACCTTCAGACCATTCGGCAGCGGGACCACGTGTTTTTCGGTCGGCATCGTCGTTCTCCGGTGGATGCGGCGTCTCGACGTCGCGGCATGCTGCAGGTGCGCAATGGCTGGCGCCGGCCAGGCGCGCGATCCGTCCGCGCGGCCATTGCCGACGCACCGCGGCAATGACCGGCGGCGCCATTCATTCCTCGTAGTGCGGCGCCATACTAATACGGTCGATATTACTGACTCAAGTCATTCCAAAAATCCCTCTACTCGGCCCGGAAATACGCCGGATTCAAATTTTTTCATCAATTTCTATGGTATGCGGAATCCCAAAAAGAACGAACGCAATCGTTTGCGAGCAGTCCACGCCGGCATTCAAAAATCCGTAAATACGCATTGTTTTCAATCAATTACATCATTTCAATCGACCGATTGAAACGGTTTTTAGAAAACCGCGCATCTTCACAATCCGATTTGACAATTTCACATCGTGAATAATGTTGCAGATTTCGACACTCTTTCGATTTGTAATAGAAACAGGTGGGGAAACGGTCCATCGCATTGCGTCATTTTTTCATGAACCGTTTTAAACAGATTCAAACTTAATTAACGTTCTTTCAAGGCGTTTTTCCGCACCTGCACATGACGCTCGCGACGAACGACCGTGCCCCGTTTAGAACACCGCACCTCGTTCGGCCCCGATTTTTTGTTGATTGAACGATCAATAAAAAACCGATAAGCTCTCGACTTCCATGGACGGCCCGCCCGGGCGAAGGGAGTCGCGATGCCGAAAGTCGGAATGCGGGAGATACGCCGCGCACAGTTGATCGACGCCACGCTGCGCTCGATCGACGAAGCGGGCCTGCCCGGCACGACGCTCGCATCGGTCGCGCAACGCGCGAACATCTCGACGGGCATCGTCAGCCATTACTTCGGCGACAAGGACGGCCTGCTCGAAGCGACGATGCGACACGTGCTGCGCGACCTGTGGTCGGCCACCACGCGTCGCCGCGTCGCCGCACGCAAGGACCCGCGTTCGCGGTTGCGCGCGGTCGTCGCCGCGAACTTCGACGACACGCAGGTCAGCGCGCCGGTGATGAAGACGTGGCTCGCATTCTGGTCGCAGAGCATGCACGACCCGATGCTCAAGCGCCTGCAGCACGTGAACACGCGGCGCCTTCATTCGAACCTGTGCGCCGAGTTCGCGAAAGCATTGCCGCGGACGAAAGCGCGCGAAGCCGCCAGCGGCCTCGCCGCGCTGATCGACGGCCTGTGGCTGCGCGGCGCACTCGCCGGCGGCCCGATCGACACCCGAGCCGCGTTGAAGCTCGCCCACGATTACATCGACCTGCTGCTCGCGTCCGACTGACGCGTCACGCAGTCGCCCTCAAGGAGATCCTCATGTCCGTATACGGTTTGCAGCGCCTCTACATCGGCGGCGGTTACGTCGACGCCACCAGCGGCAAGACTTTCGACACCTTCGATCCCGCCACCGGCGAACTGCTCGCGCAGGTGCAGCAGGCGAGCGCGGCCGACGTCGACCGCGCCGTGGCGTCCGCTCGGGACGGCCAGCGCGAATGGGCCGCGATGACCGCGATGCAGCGCTCGCGCATCCTGCGCCGCGCGGTCGACCTGCTGCGCGAACGCAACGACGAACTCGCGGCCATCGAAACGCGCGACACCGGCAAGCCGATCGGCGAGACGCTCGCAGTCGACATCGTCACCGGCGCGGACGTGATCGAGTACTACGCGGGCCTCGCGACCGCGATCGAAGGGCTGCAGGTGCCGCTGCGCGCCGAGTCGTTCGTCTATACGCGCCGCGAGCCGCTCGGCGTGTGCGCGGGCATCGGCGCGTGGAACTACCCGATCCAGATCGCCTGCTGGAAGACGGCGCCCGCGCTCGCGGCCGGCAACGCAATGGTGTTCAAGCCGAGCGAAGTCACGCCGCTGACCGCGCTGAAGCTCGCGGAAATCTATACGGAAGCCGGCGTGCCGGCCGGCGTGTTCAACGTCGTGCAGGGCGACGGCTCGGTCGGCGCGCTGCTCACCGGCCATCCGGACATCGCGAAGGTGTCGTTCACCGGCGGCGTCGAAACCGGCAAGAAGGTGATGTCGCTGGCCGGCGCCTCGTCGCTGAAGGAAGTGACGATGGAGCTTGGCGGCAAGTCGCCGCTGATCGTGTTCGACGATGCGGACCTCGACCGCGCGGCCGACATCGCGGTCACCGCCAACTTCTTCAGCTCCGGCCAGGTCTGCACGAACGGCACGCGCGTGTTCGTGCACCGCTCGGTCAAGGACGCATTCACGCAGAAGGTGCTCGAACGCGTGAAACGCATCCGCGTCGGCAAGCCGACCGATGCCGACACCAACTTCGGCCCGCTCGTGTCGGCCGCGCAGCTCGACAAGGTGCTCGGCTTCATCGAGAGCGGCAAGGCCGAAGGCGCGAAGCTGCTCGCGGGCGGCACGCGCCTGACCGACGGCCACTTCGGCAGCGGCCAGTACGTCGCGCCGACCGTGTTCGGCGACTGCCGCGACGACATGAAGATCGTGCGCGAGGAGATTTTCGGGCCGGTGATGAGCATCCTCGATTTCGAATCGGAGGACGAAGTGATCGCGCGTGCGAACGACACGCACTACGGGCTCGCGGCCGGTGTCGTGACCGAGAACCTGTCGCGCGCGCACCGCACGATCCATCGCCTCGAAGCCGGCATCTGCTGGATCAACACGTGGGGCGAGTCGCCGGCAGAAATGCCGGTTGGCGGATACAAGCAATCCGGTGTCGGGCGCGAGAACGGCATCACGACGCTCGAGCACTACACTCGCATCAAGTCGGTGCAGGTCGAGCTCGGCCGCTACAACCCGGTGTTTTAAGACAAGGAGATCCGTCATGACGACACGCGAATACGACTACATCATCTGCGGCGCGGGTTCCGCGGGCAACGTGCTCGCAACGCGCCTGACGGAAGATCCGGACGTCACGGTGCTGCTGCTCGAAGCGGGCGGCCCCGACTACCGCTTCGACTTCCGCACGCAGATGCCGGCCGCCCTCGCCTATCCGCTGCAGGGCCGCCGCTACAACTGGGCGTACGAGACCGATCCCGAGCCGCACATGGACAACCGCCGGATGGAATGCGGCCGCGGCAAGGGGCTCGGCGGCTCGTCGCTGATCAACGGGATGTGCTACATCCGCGGCAATGCGCTCGACTACGACAACTGGTCGACGCACAAGGGCCTCGAGAACTGGACGTATCTCGACTGCCTGCCGTACTTCAAGAAAGCCGAGACGCGCGACGTCGGCCCGAACGACTATCACGGCGGCAGCGGCCCCGTGTCGGTCACGACCAGCAAGCCGGGCGTGAACCCGCTGTTCGAAGCGATGGTCGACGCAGGCGTGCAGGCCGGCTATCCGCGCACCGACGACCTGAACGGTTACCAGCAGGAAGGCTTCGGACCGATGGACCGCACCGTCACGCCGAAGGGCCGCCGCGCGAGCACCGCGCGCGGCTACCTCGACCAGGCGAAGGCGCGGCCGAACCTCGAGATCGTCACGCACGCGCTCGCCGACCGCATCCTGTTCGACGGCAAGCGCGCGTCGGGCGTCACCTACCTGCGCGGCAGCGAGCGCGCGACCGCGCATGCGCGTCGCGAAGTGCTCGTTTGCAGCGGCGCGATCGCATCGCCGCAACTGCTGCAGCGCTCGGGCGTCGGCCCCGGCGCATGGCTGAAGGCACTCGACATTCCCGTCGTGCTCGACCTGCCCGGCGTCGGCCAGAACCTGCAGGACCACCTGGAGATGTACATCCAGTACGAGTGCAAGGAGCCCGTCTCGCTGTACCCGGCGCTCAAGTGGTGGAACCAGCCGAAGATCGGCCTCGAATGGATGCTGAACGGCACGGGCCTCGGCGCGAGCAACCACTTCGAGGCGGGCGGCTTCATCCGCACGCGCGACGACGATCCGTGGCCCAACATCCAGTATCACTTCCTGCCGGTGGCGATCAACTACAACGGCTCGAACGCGATCGAGATGCACGGTTTCCAGGCGCACGTCGGCTCGATGCGTTCGCCAAGCCGCGGCCGCGTGAAGCTGCGCTCGCGCGATCCGAACGACCATCCGAGCATCCTGTTCAACTACATGGCCGAAGCGCTCGACTGGCGCGAGTTCCGCGATGCGATCCGCGCGACGCGCGAGATCATGCGACAGCCTGCGCTCGACCGCTATCGCGGCCGCGAGCTGAATCCGGGCGCCGACTGCAAGACCGACAAGGAACTCGACGCATTCGTGCGGGCCCGCGCCGAAACCGCATTCCATCCGTCGTGCTCGTGCAAGATGGGTTACGACGACATGGCGGTGGTCGATGAAGAAGGCCGCGTGCACGGACTCGAAGGGCTGCGCGTCGTCGACGCGTCGATCATGCCGATCATCACGACCGGCAACCTGAACGCGCCGACGATCATGATCGCCGAGAAGATCGCCGACAAGATCCGCGGCCGCACGCCGCTCGCGCGGGTCGACGTGCCGTACTTCGTCGCGAACGGCGCACCGGCGAGGAATGTCGCGAAGGCCGTGCGGCAACCCGAGACGGTCTGATGCAGGCAGGCGCCTGCCCGGGCGCCGCGATACCACCCGCGCGGCTCGCGGCGTTCTCGCCGCGAGCCGCATTTCATTGCGCCTTCTCGTTTGCGCTGCGTGGCCGGGCTGCCGAAACACCGCGCATCCGCTTGGCGCGGACGATCGGGTTCCTGCGCGACGTCAGGCTCATCGCGTCACGCAGGCGGTCGAATGCGACATCTTCCTTCACCCCGAAGCGGCTGACCGCCGGCCATGCGAGCACGTGGTCGAGCCACGTTTGCCATGTGTCGCCCCAAAACCGGTGGCCGATTTCCCGAACCGTGTCCGGCGCGGCGATCACGATGCCCGCCAGCAGGTAGCAGGCCCAGAAGCTGCCGGCGCCAACGAGTCGATCGAGCCGGCACACGGCAAGTGCAGCAAGCAGCCCGTCCTTCGACGCGAGATCGGTGCGATGCGTTCTGATCGCTTGCGCGACGAAGTTGTGCCGACCGCCGTACGCCTGAACGGAAACGCCGTTGCCCGCGGCGAGTTCGGCCGCGAACATCGCGAGTGCGGCCATCTCGTCGACGCGCGCCGCGTCGTCGCGCGGGCCGCATACGCGCAACACGGTCGCATCGATGACCGCGCCGGGACGAGTCGGTGTTGCCGCGATAGCGGCCAGCCTGTCTCTCAGGTTCTTTGCAGGCGGCGTCTCGCACCGCCCGTCATGTCGAGCCGCGATGCGCGCGCCCGAGTCGCGGCCTGCGCATTCGACGCCATCGGCAATCCGTTCAAGCGCGGCCCAGCCGACGTCGGGATCGTCGAACGTGCATGCACCGATCACGCCGTGCGCGGTGTCGAATACGGCACGCGAGCCGGGGCAGCAACGCTCGGCCTCGGCGAGTTGCTGGACCGAAGGCACATGCGAGCACGCGCCGGGCGGATCGGTCGGGTCGCATGCGCAACCGCCGCCGTCCGTCGCGATCCACGGGACGAGCCGATGAAGAACCGCAGTCGCTTCGCGGGAGAGGTTCGCGCCTGCGCCCGCACGGATCGCGTGCGAAGCGGCGACGGTCGCGTCGCCCACGCCGGTTGGCGCCATCGCGCAAACCGGCGTGTCGATATGGTCGATCAGGTACTGCAACCACGCGGCCGTGCGCAGCCGGTCGGGCGTCGCGCCGCGGGCATCGCCATACTTTGCTGGATCGGTCAGCATGGGTCGTCCGGGATGGTTCTGGTCAATTGGCCTGGTTTTGTTTCAATCGGATCGGGTGGCGCAATACACGCCACGCCGGCCCTGCAAGTCCGCCCGTATCGGATCGCGACACGGGCGGGCAACCGGCCGTCGCGCTGGTAAGCATGACGGCTCGCATGAATCGGAGATGCGGAAACTCGCGTATGCGCCGCGCGGTTCACATGCGCGGCGGGCGCCCCGCTTCGCGGCGCCTACTGCACGCGGCGCTTCGGCAATACATGGATGGCGGCATACACGACCACGCTGTCGGACGAATCCGGCCGCCGCGCCGATACGCGCGACGGCGCGAACCCATCGAAGCCGCGAAAACCCGCCGCGCATACCGCATGCACGGCCCTCGCGCGCGGCGGGTTCCCGCTTCGCTCGCGCGACGCTTACTGCACGTGGAACTTCGGCGACGTCAGGACCGTACCGGTCACCGTGCAGTCCGGCGTCAGCACGGAGTTGTTGAACGCCAGCGACGAGTTCGCGTCGCTCCACGCGGTCACGACCTTGCTCGGCCCGCAGGTGCCGAGCAGCGTGACGTTGACCTTCACGTTGTTGATCGACAGCTGCGTCGTGCTGTCGGCCTGCCCCGTCCACGGCGACGTGCTGCTCGCGCTGCCGCTGATCAGGCCGCACGTCGCGCCGCCCGCGAACGTCGTCGACGTGATGTTGACGATGCCGGTCGACGTGATCGTGCCGTTGAAGGTCGCGGTACAGCTGGCGTTGATCGATCCCTTGCTGAGATTCGTGAGCCCCGTCGCCGAGAACGGCTCGCCGTTCGGATTCATCGGCTGGCCGTCGGCACGCGAAACGGTGACGGCGAAAGCAGGCGCGGCCGAAACCGCGGTGAAAGCCACTGCAGCAACAAGCGATACGATTTTGCGAATGCTCATTTGAACTGCCCCCTCTCTTCACAAATGGCGGCACGCCGCCAGGAACGCGACCGTCCGGCCGGAACGATCCGGCCAGCCGGTCGCAGGAAGCCGCCGGCACGCGTCATGCGCGCCGGTCGGCTCAGAACTTGTAGGAAATCCCGACGAACGTGATCAGCGGATCGGCCTTCAACTTCGTGCGCGTGGTCGCGAGCGTCGACCCGTCGGCCGCCTTGATCACGAGCGACGAGTAGGTCTTCAGCGGCATGTACGTCAGCGTCGCCGTGAGCCCCCAGTGCTTGTCGATCGCGTAGCTCGCGCCGATGTTGTAGACCGGCGTGAACGACGACGACGCCTTGCCCTCCACCGACGTTGCCCCCGGCTTGCCGGCGCCGGCGGCGAGCACGCTGCCGAGGTTCTCGTTGATGTCCCTCGCGAAGTTGCCATTCAGTTCGATGTTGCTGAACCAGCTGTAGGCCACGCCGATCCCGACGAACGGACGAAACTTCGCCGTCGACGAATTGAAGTAGTACTGCAGAATGATCGTCGGGCTCCACTGCCGCGCGTTCTTCACGGCCGGCTGGTTCGCCGGATTGTCCATGTTGACCGAACCGAGCGCGCCGGCCGGGCCAGGCGGCTTGATCACCCCGTGTCCGGTCAGCGTGAATTCCGGCGGCACGCCGAGCACCGACGTCACCGCGATGTGATCGGTGAAGAAGTGCGTGAGCGTGAGGCCGACCGTATCGGCGTTGTTGACCGTCAGGCTCGTGCCCGGCGACGTGAACGAACCGGGCAGGCGCAACGGTCCGTTGATCGGCATGTTCGCAAGATTCGTCGTCAGCCCGTTGGTCGAATCCTGCGGCATGATGTGCAGCCAGCCCAGCGTCGCGACGTTGTCGCCCGCCTGCTGGGCCGATGCGAGCGTCGATACGCCTGCGACGACACCCGCGACAATCAGCTTCTTCATGAAGTCTCCCCCTCATTCTGTCCGGGCGCCGCGCCTTCGCGCGCGGCGCCGCCGTGTCTCCATCCACACGCGGTCACTGCACGAACGCGCCGACCGTGAAGTACGGGTTGCTCGTATCGGCCATGTCGAGGAACCCGAACACGCCGCCGGTGAACACGAACTTGCCGGTCGCTGGCCCCGACGCCGCATCCGCATGCACGGTCGTCACGACGCCCGGCACCTTCTGCGTGTAGTCGAGGTTCAGCGCGCGCGTGAGCGCGGCCTGCGATGCGTTGAACGGATCGAGCAGCGTGGCCTGCGCGCCAACGAGCGCGGTCGCGCGGTAGTTGAACGCGCTGTCGACGCCCGTGTACTCGCCGTCCTGCGAGCCCTGCGCGATCGCCGTCCGCGGGCTCAGGAACGAGATCCCCGATTCGTCGTCCGCGCTCGGCGGGCCTTGCGTGAGGTCCGCGTTCGCGGCGCCGGTGCGGATGAAGATCGGCACGAGCTGGTTGCGCAGCTTGCCGACGATCAGGATCCCCTTGCCGGCCTTCGCCGGATCGAGCGCGGCGAGCGTCGGTGGAATCTGCGGCTGGTAGTTCAGCGACTGGAATGCCGGCGCATCGGGGCGCAGCGTGAACGGCTGATTCACCGTCGCGCTCGACGCAAGCGGCTGCCCGCCGTTCTTCTTGCCGAAGTTGTCGGTTTCCGTGTAGCTGCCATCCGCGTTGATCGTCACCTGCTGGTCGAGCGCCACCGGCTGGAAGTTCTGCGACGGCACCTGGTGATAGCCGAGCTGGTTGTACGTGCCGGCGATCTTCGTCAGGTCGGTTTCCAGCGACGAGAAGCTGATGAACGGGTAGTACGGGAACGTCGTCTTCGTGATCTTGCCGACGCCGATCACGCCGTCGAACTGGATCGTCGCGCCGGGGATCGCGCCGCCCAGCACGCCTTCGCCGAGGAACAGCCGCGCGGGCCGGCTCGGGTCGAGGCTCGCGTTCTGCATCCGGAACGTGCACTGGTTCAGCTTCACCGTCGGCAGCCCCGTCTCGTCGGCCAGCGTGCCGTCGACCACGTTCGCGGGCGCGGTGTCGCGCGTCGGCTGCACGGTACCGGTGGTGGCGGGCACCGGCGACGCGAGGTAGGTCATCCGGTACGTCATCTTCGTCGTGTCGAGCTGCACCTTCACGAGCTCGCCCGACCCGGAGCCGCCGATGAACACCGTGTTGTAGTCGATCGTCTGCGGGCACAGCCGGACCACCGGCGCGGGCGGCGGGTCGCCGTCACCGCCGCAGGCGGCCAGCACGGGCGCGAGCGACGCCGCGACCATCCAATGTTTCACATTCATAGGAATCCTCTTGAAATTCGATTCACCGGCGGCGACGCATGCGCCGCCGGTGTGACGTGTTCAATGCGGGGTTACTGGACGAACGCGCCGATCGTGAAGAACGGGTTGACCTTGTTGTTGTTGACGACCATCGCGTAGACGTTGCCGGCCGTCACGAGCCAGCCCGTGTCGCCCTTGCCGAAGATCGCCGCGTTGCCGTTCGCGCCCTTCGCGTTGAAGTCCTGCGCGGCCGTCACCTTGATCTTGCCGGGCGTGGCCTGCGTATAGTCCAGCGCGAACTGCGAGGTGACCGACGACGTCTGCGGATCGATGAACGCCGCGGTACTGCCCTGGAACAGCGTGGACGTATAGTTCGCGGCCAGCGTCGACACCGCGGTGCCGTCGTTGCAACTGCCGGCTACCGAATAGAAGGCGTTGTTGGCGAAGATGCCGGGCAGGTCCGGGTGCGGCACGTTGGGGTTGAAGCTCGGCCCCGCCGACGCCAACTTGTTCCCCTGGCCGCTGGATGTCACGATGCCGCATGCAGAGGCGCTGGTCGCGCCGATGTACCCGCCCTTCAGGGAGTTCGCGGCAATCGCTTTCGTCGACGACAGCATCGAGATGCCGACTTCGGCATCGGCGACCGATGCGAGCAGATTGACCGTATCGACGTGCGTGTAGCCGACACGAATCACGATCGGCACCAGTACGCCGTTCAGCCTGCCGACGATCATGATGCCTTTCGCCTGGCTCGGTGCAATGATCAGCGTCGAGCCCTGTCCCGCGATCGGATACCCTGCCCCGCCGGCCGGATTGCTCACGAACACATTGTCCGCCGATCCGTCCGCGTTCTTGCGCAGCGCCCACGGCGTCCCGGTCGTCTGACACGAGTAGTCGCTGCCCTGCGTGATCGAACACGAACCGTCCGCGTTCAACGTCTGATTCCAGTTGACGACGTCGGATTCCCAGCCGACCGCCCCGGTCGGGCTCTGACCGTCACCGCCGATGGGCGACAGATGGATGCCTACCTCGTTGTAGTTGCCCGCCACTTTCCTGAAGTCCGTCTCCGTGTCGGTGAAGCCGATGAACGGATAGAAATCGAAGGTGCGCGACGGTACGACGCCGAGCGTGATGCCCGGAAGCAGCGGGATACCGGCGAACGCAATCGTCGCCCCCGGAATCCCGCCGCCCACCACGCCATTGCCGACGAACAGCATCGGCGGGTCGGCGCGGTTGATCGTCACCGAATACGCGCCGTCGCTCGTCGCGCCGCTGTCGAGCACGAACGCGCAACGGTTCTGCTCGGCCGTCGGGAGATTAGTCGGATGATGGAATGCACCGCTGATCGTCAGGCCCGCGCGCGTGTTGTTGACTTGCCCCGCCGAGGTCGGCACCGACGATTCGATGAACTGCAGCTGGTAGGTGAGCTTCGTCGTGTCGAACTTCACCTTCACGTATTCGCCGCTGCCGGCGCCGCCCGTGTACGTCGTCGTGTAATCGAGCGCGTCGGGACACAGCTTCGTCACGACGGGCGGCGTCGTGTCGGCGCCGCTCGGCCCGCAGGCGCTACCCGAGCACTGCGGCACGGTGATCGGCCCCGGATCGTCGCCGCCGCCGCAACCGGCGACGAACGGCAGCGCCAGTACCGCGCACGACAGGACCGCCTTCCGCCATTCAGGAATGCAAATCATCAACCCCTCCTTTTCAGGTACGACAAGTCTCGTCCGGCCGGGCTGCATGGCCCGCCGGTTGGTATCGCGCCGCCGCACGAAGGCGCGGCGCATGACGATGCACGCAAGGCCGCCGCGATGCCGGTCAGGCAGATGCGGCACATGCCGCGGCGGCAGACGAGCGCGCTCCCGCAGCGCCGTCATGCGGCACGGCGCCGTCGGAACGATCGAAACGGAAAGTAGCTTGTCGCTACGGTTCGCCGCTACACGGCGTGGTGACGAGGCAGGCACGCGACCTGCGTCGCGCCTGCATTCAGCGAAAAATCGGGAAACGGCAGTCCGGCTGGCCCCGCGGATAGGCGTCTCATGGTGTGGTCTCCATACGTACGCTTGATTCGTTATCGTGATGCGTCGTTTGTCGAGACTATGATCGGACCATTCCCACAAGTAAATGGATGCAGAGTTCCAAACGGATGAAACCGCGCGATCCTAGCGTTCATACGGTATTTGACAGATTTTCAAACAGCCTTCATTTTATTTGCTCAGACAAATACACGGACCATGGAACACGCGTTTGAACGACGGACGACAATCCGCGCCGAGCCAGGCCAGCCGGCCCTCGGCGGCCCGCACGCATGTTGCGGCGCACCTCATACGTCGATGATCGCGAGCGTGCCGTGGCTGCCGGGCAGCACCGCGTGGCGCGTGCCGGCGCGCGCGAGATACATCTGCCCGGCGCCGACCACGACCGTTTCCGCCTCGACCTCGAGCCTCAGCGTGCCGTCGAGCACCAGCAGCCCCTCGTTGTAGTCGTGCACTTCCGCTTCGTAAGGCTGCGCATCCATGCGCAGCACCTTGATCCGGGCCGGCCCGACTTCGCCGACGATCGTGGATTTCCATGCGGCGGCCTGCGCGTCCGCCACGGACTTGAAATCGATCAAAGACATGCGCCCCGCTCCGTATCACCGTGAAAGGCACGCATTATCGCGAGCGCCACGCGTGCCGTCCCGGTACGGCGCGAGGGACGGCAGGCAGCACAGTCGGCCCGCCCGTCGAGCGGCAACGCGCTCGCGGCCCGATTCGCGGAAAACCATCCGGATTATTCGCATCATTCAAATAAAACGCCAAATCGTTGAGCGATATCACCGCAATTCCCGCAAATCCGGCGCCAGTCCAGCCCAGCCTTTCCATCAGAATGCATTTCGATCTGCCGATTGCTAATATGGCGGTCCCGCGATCCCGCACTACCCTGCCGTTCGACATGACGCCCGTTCGCCATGCCGTCCCCGGTCCCGGCCGCTTCGCAGCGGCGGCGGCGCCGGGCACGCGCGGCGCCCGCCGTCGCGCCGGGCGGCCGTGCCATCCGTGAGCATGCAACCGATCCTTTCCGTCTCCGACCTCTCCAAGACTTACGCGTCCGGCTTCCAGGCGCTGAAGCACGTGACCCTCGACATCCGCCCCGGCGAGATCTTCGCGCTGCTCGGGCCGAACGGCGCCGGCAAGACGACGCTGATCGGCTCGATCTGCGGCATCGTCACGCCGACCGAAGGCCGCGTGACGGTCGGCGGCCACGACATCCGCGATCAATACCGCGCGGCCCGCGAAATGATCGGCCTCGTGCCGCAGGAGCTGACCACCGACGCGTTCGAAACCGTCTGGGCCACCGTGTCGTTCAGCCGCGGCCTGTTCGGCAAGGCGCCCGATCCCGCGTACATCGAGAAGACGCTGAAGGCGCTGTCGCTGTGGGACAAGCGCGACAACAAGCTGATGACGCTGTCGGGCGGCATGAAGCGCCGCGTGATGATCGCGAAGGCGCTGTCGCATGAGCCGCGCATCCTGTTCCTCGACGAACCCACGGCCGGCGTCGACGTCGAACTGCGCCGCGACATGTGGAAGCTCGTCGATTCGCTGCGCGAAAGCGGCGTGACGATCCTGCTGACCACGCACTACATCGAGGAAGCCGAAGAGATGGCCGACCGGATCGGCATCATCCTCGGCGGCGAGCTCGTGCTCGTCGAGGAAAAGCGCGAACTGATGCGCAAGCTCGGCAAGAAGCAGCTGACCGTGCAACTCGAGCAGCCGCTCGCGGAGGTGCCGCCCGCGCTCGCGCCGTTCGGTCTCGAACGCGCGGAAGACGGCGCCGCGCTCGTCTATACGTACGACTCGCAGCGCGACGACGCGAGCATCGCGAAGCTGATCAACGCGCTCGGCTCGGCCGGCATCGGCTTTCGCGACCTGCACACGACGCAGAGCTCGCTGGAGGACATTTTCGTCAGCCTGATCGACAACCGCCGCAACGGCGTGCAAGGAGCCTGACCCATGAACTGGCATGGAATCCGCGCGATCTACCGCGCAGAAATGGCCCGCACGCGCCGCACGCTGATGCAGAGCATCATCGCGCCGGTGATCTCGACGTCGCTGTATTTCGTCGTGTTCGGCTCCGCGATCGGCTCGCGCATCAGCGACGTGAACGGCATCGGCTACGGGTCGTTCATCGTGCCGGGCCTCGTGATGCTGTCGCTGCTGTCGCAGAGCATCTCGAACGCGTCGTTCGGCATCTACTTCCCGCGCTTCACCGGCACGATCTACGAGATCCTGTCCGCGCCCGTGTCGTACTGGGAGATCGTGATCGCGTACGTCGGCGCGGCCGCATCGAAGTCGATCCTGCTCGGCGTGATCATCCTCGCCACGGCCGGCCTGTTCGTGCCGCTGCACATCCTGCATCCGTTCTGGATGGTGCTGTTCCTGGTGCTGACGGCCGTCACGTTCAGCCTGTTCGGCTTCGTGATCGGCATCTGGGCCGACAGCTTCGAGAAACTGCAGCTCGTGCCGCTGCTGATCATCACGCCGCTCACCTTCTTGGGCGGCAGCTTCTACTCGGTCGACATGCTGCCGCCAGCGTGGCGCGTGGTCACGCTGTTCAACCCGATCGTCTACCTGATCAGCGGCTTTCGCTGGTCGTTCTACGGGATCGCCGACGTGCACGTGTGGATCAGCCTCGCCGCGACCGCGCTGTTCCTCGTGATCCTGCTCGCGATCGTCGCGTGGATGTTCCGCACCGGCTACAAGCTGAAGAACTGACGCGAGCGGGCGTCGCGCGCCGCCCGCCGATGACGCATTTCGGCAAGCGGGCGGCGCTTTTCCTCCGATGCGGCAGTTTGTGGTCGCGTCTACTGAATACGAAGCATCGGGGCCCTCGAGCATGCGCTGCGCGGCCCCTTTTTCATTTCAGAGGACGCCATGCCCGCCGCCACCGCTCCCGCCTCCGCCGCCGCCCGGCTCGAACGCCTGCCGTTCTCCGGCTATCACAAGCGCATCTTCTTCATCATCGCGATCGCGTTCTTCTTCGATTCGGTCGACCTCGGCACGATGACGTTCGTGCTCGGCTCGATTCGCAAGGAGTTCGGGCTGTCGACCGCGGCCGCCGGCCTCGTCGCGAGCGCGAGCTTCTTCGGGATGGTGCTCGGCGCGGCCGTCGCCGGCCTGCTCGCCGACCGTTTCGGCCGTCGGCCGGTGTTCCAGTGGAGCATGGTGCTGTGGGGCGCCGCGTCGTACCTGTGCTCGACCGCGCAGAGCGTCGACGCGTTGATCGTCTATCGCGTGTTGCTCGGCATCGGGATGGGGATGGAGTTTCCGGTCGCGCAGACGCTGCTGTCCGAATTCGTGCCGACCGAGAAACGCGGCCGCCTGATCGCGCTGATGGACGGCTTCTGGCCGCTCGGCTTCATCACGGCCGGCATCGTCGCGTATTTCGTGCTGCCGCAGTTCGGCTGGCGCACCGTGTTCGCGCTGCTCGCGATTCCGGCCGTGTTCGTGCTCGTCGTACGCCGCATCGTGCCGGAATCGCCGCGCTGGCTCGAACATGCGGGCCGGCACGCGGAAGCCGACACGGTGATGCACTCGATCGAGGCGAAGGTGATGCGCTCGGCCAGCGTCACGACGCTGCCGCCGCCGTCGCGGCTCGCCGAGCCGGCCGCCGCACGCGGTCGCGGCGCGCTGCGCGAGATCTGGAGCGGCGTGTACCGTCGCCGCACGGTGATGGTGTGGCTGCTGTGGTTCTTCGCGCTGCTCGGCTTCTACGGCCTCACGTCCTGGCTCGGCGCGCTGCTGCAGCAGGCCGGCTTCGAAGTCACGAAGTCGGTGTTCTACACGGTGCTGATCTCGCTCGGCGGCGTGCCGGGCTTCCTGTGCGCCGCGTGGCTCGTCGAACGCTGGGGCCGCAAGCCGACCTGCATCGCATCGCTGATCGGCGGCGGTGCGATGGCGTACGCATACGGCCAGAGCGCGCTGTACGGCGGCAGCACGACGCTGCTGATCGTCACGGGCCTCGCGATGCAGTTCTTCCTGTTCGGGATGTGGGCGGCGCTGTACACGTACACGCCCGAGCTGTACGGCACCGGCGCACGCGCGACCGGTTCGGGCTTCGCGTCGGCGATCGGTCGCATCGGTTCGCTGATCGGGCCTTACGTGGTCGGCGTCGTGTTGCCGGTGTTCGGCCAGGGCGGCGTGTTCACGCTCGGCGCGCTGTCGTTCGTCGCGGCGGCCATCGCCGTGTGGACACTGGGAATCGAGACGAAGGGCCTCGCGCTGGAGCAACTGGCGGCAGGCGACGACGCGGGCGGCAGCGGCCGGTATCCGGCGACGGCGGCGGACAAGGCGTCCTGATCACCGGCCTGGCCCGCGTACACGCTGCTGCTGTCGTCGGACATCTTGATGCGTTTCGGCGACGAGGAAACGGACGACCCGCTGCCGGCGATCGTCGATTCGATCGCACGCTCGGCCTACCTGCCGTCGCTCCCGCACCTGGCGAGCGCGCTGGATCCACGCGCTCGATCTCGACATCGCCCTGCCGATGCACGGCCCGGTGATCGCGCACGACATCCCGCGCGTGCTCGCCGGCGCGCTCGCTCATCGCGAAGCCGCGCCGCGTAAGCCGCGGCGGCGGTCTTCCGGCGGCGCGACGGCCGGGGCCGGGGCCGGGGCCGGGGCCGGTCAGGCGCCGGCGACGATGAACTCTTCGGCCGCCTTGCGCTGAACTGCGGCCATCACCGCCAGTTCGCGCTTGCTGCGCGCGTCGCCGGACACGACGCCCGTCGCGTGCTTGGCCTTCGCACCCAGCGGGAAAAAGACGAACGACGCGCCGGCCGGGGCCGCCGGCTCCGCACGCAGGCGTTTGTTCAGAATCTTCAGGTACTTCTTCTTCGAGACTTCCTTAGCAGCCATGGCGCCCTCCGCGTAAACGTGGTGTGGACCAGCATACCAGTTTTGCCGAGGCGCTCCGTGACAGCGGCCGCGCGGATCGATCTGCTCTAAAATGGACCACGCTTACGCGACCTGCCGCACCGCCCGCGGCCGCATGTCCTCATCGGAGCGCTTCCATGCATGTCGAGTTGTTCGCGCAGCATCACGCTTGCCCCGGCTGGCAGGGCGACATGGCCCGACGCATTACCGCATTCGACTGGTCGGCCACCGGGCTGGGCCCGATCGACGGCTGGTCCGCCAGCCTCGTCGCGGCAGTCCGCGCTGTGCTTGCCTCGCCGCTGCCGCTGGTGATGCTGTGGGGCCGCCCCGGCTACATGATCTACAACGACGCGTATGCCGGGTTCGCCGGCGGCCGCCATCCGTATCTGCTCGGCCAGCCGGTCGAACTCGGCTGGCCCGAAGTCGCCGATTTCAACCGCAACGTGATGAACACCTGTCTCGCCGGCGGCACGCTGTCCTATCGCGACAAGGCGCTCGTGCTGCTGCGCAGCGGCCGCCCCGAAGACGTGTGGATGGATCTGCACTACAGCCCGCTGCCCGACGACGACGGCGCGCCGGGCGGCGTGCTCGCCGTCGTCGTCGAGACCACCGAGCGCGTGCTCGCCACGCGCCATCGCGATCGCGCGGAAGCGGCGCTGCAGGCATCCAATGCCGAGCTGCGCAACCTGACCGAAACGCTCGAACAGCGCGTGACCGACGCGATCGCCGAGCGCGCGGCGATCGAGGAACAGTTGCGTCACGCGCAGAAGATGGAAGCGATCGGCAGCCTGACCGGCGGCATCGCGCACGACTTCAACAACGTGCTGCAGGTGATCAGCGGCAACCTGCAGATCCTCTCCGTCGAACTCGGCGCGCATGCGAGCGCGCAGCCACGGATCGAGAACGCGAACAACGCCGTGCGGCGCGGCGCGCAACTGGCGTCGCACCTGCTCGCGTTCGCGCGACGCCAGCCGCTTGCGCCGACCACGCTGAACCCGTGCCGGCTGATCGACGGCATGCACGAGATGCTGCACCACGCGCTCGGCGAAGCGGTGCGAATCGTCCCCGCGCTGTCGCCCGACGTGGGCAACGTACTCGCCGACCGGCACCAGCTCGAAAACGCACTGCTGAACCTCGCGATCAACGCGCGCGATGCGATGCGCGGCGGCGGCACGCTGACGATCGCCGCATACAACAGCACGCAGCCCGGCCCCGCGGCCGGCACGCGCCGCGCGCCGATGCCGCCCGGCGAATACGTGACGTTCGAGATCGCCGACACGGGTGTCGGCATGACGGCCGACGTGCTCGAACGCGTCTTCGAACCCTTCTTCACGACCAAGCCGGACGGCGAAGGCACCGGGCTCGGGCTCAGCATGGTGTTCGGCTTCGTCAAGCAGAGCGGCGGCCACGTGTCGATCGACAGCACGCCCGGCCAGGGCACCACCGTGCGCCTCACGTTTCCGCGCTGCCACGAGGCGGCCGACGAGCCTGCCCGCACGCCGCAGCACGACGCGATGCGCGGCCGCGAAACGATCCTCGTCGTCGAGGACGATGCGGATGTCCGGCTGACGGTGGTCGACATGCTCGCGCAGCTCGGCTACAAGGTCATCACGGCGTCCGACGGCGAAGCCGCGCTGCGCGTGCTCGACAGCGAGACGCCGATCGATCTGCTGTTTACCGACGTGATCATGCCGGGCCGCGTGAAGGGCGGCGAACTCGGACGCCGCGCCGCGCTGCGCAAGCCGCCGTTGCCGGTGCTGTTCACCTCGGGCTACACACGCGACGAGATCTTCCATGCGGGGCGGCTCGACCCCGGCGTGATGCTGCTTGGCAAACCTTACCGGCGCGACGAACTCGCCGCGCGGATCCGCAGCGTGCTCGATGCGCAGGCCGACGCGGCCTGACGCATTGCCGACACGGCGCCCCTCGCCATTCCGATCGCCGCTGAATTTTTTTACCCGCGATGTCGATTCGCGTCGCCGTCGCGCGTCGTGTTGTCGTAACCGATCGTTTTGCCGTCGCACCGCCGGCAAACGTCCTATTCACGTTCAAGGAGATACGACAATGCGCGTCATGGTCATCGTCAAAGCCACCGCCGATTCGGAATCCGGCCAAATGCCCGACACCGAAATCATGGCCGAAATGGGCCGCTTCAATGAAGAACTCGTGAAAGCCGGCATCCTGCTCGCCGCCGACGGGTTGCGCCCGAGCAGCCACGGCAAACGCGTGCACTTTTCCGGCAAGAGCCGCGCCGTCATCGACGGCCCGTTCGCCGAAACGAAGGAACTCGTCGCCGGCTACTGGCTGTGGCAAGTGAAATCGATGGAAGAAGCGGTCGAATGGGTGAAGCGCTGCCCGAACCCGATGCCCGGCGACTCCGACATCGAGATCCGCCCGCTGTTCGAGGCGGAAGATTTCGGCGACGCATTCACGCCGGAGTTGCAGGAGCAGGAGGCGCGGATGCGTGCGGAGGTCGACGCCCGGCAGAAGTCCTGAACCGCAAGCGGGCGGCGCACGCGAATCTCGCACGCGCCCGGACGAGCCCGTTGACGAAGCCCTGCCGAGTAACGTATCGTTTTGTCACGTTACTCGGCAGGGCTTCGTCATGCATTCCCGTTTCGACCGTTTCCGCTCGACCGCGCTCGGCGCCCAGCTCGAAGCGCTGATCGAGCAGCCCGAGCGCTATCTCGAGTTCGCGGCGCTGTCGCGCGTCGGCGTCGCCGCGATCGGCGCGATCCAGGACGAGATCGTACGCAAATTCCCCGAAGTCGAAGCCGACACGACGGCCCGCCAGTTCTGCGGCGCGATGGTCGCCGACGTGATGCGTCGCCACGGCCATGAGGTCGTGCAGGCGCGCGGGCGGCTCGGCGGCGCGCTGTTCAGCTACGGCGCGGTGTTCGCCGCGCACCCGCAGCGGCTGCCGTTCGCCGACGTCGTCGCCGCGCTGGCCCGCATGCCCGCCCGGCTCGCCGCCCGTGCCGCGCATGTACCGGCGGCGCTGGCCACGCGCCGCCCGGCCGGCACCGGCTTCTCGCTCGTCGAACATGCGTGCCACCTGCGCGATCTCGATGCGGTGTTCGCCGCACGCATCGACGCCGTGCGCACGGCCGAGCTGCCCGTGATCGAATCCGTCGACGGCACCGCGCTCGCCACGCAACGCGACTATCTCGCGCAGCCGCTCGATCTCGCCGTCGCGGCGTTCCGCAGCGGCCGCGCCGCGCTGTGCGCCACCGCGGCCGCGCTGGACCCATCGCAACTCGCACGCTGCGGGCTGCGCGACGGCATTCGCCGGATGTCGCTCGACGAACTCGTGCGCGAGTTGCTCGACCACGACCGCACGCACCTGCTCGAGCTCGACGAACTGCTCGCCGAACTCGAATTGCCGCCGCTTCCTTCCGCACACGCCGCATGATCCAGCCCACGCCCGTCGTCTTCATTCACGGCTTCATCGGCACGTTCGACGTGCGCGGATGGCACGGCCCGCATCTGTGCCCCGACCTGCTCGGCTACGGCGCGCATCGCGCCACGCCGCCCGACGCGATCTCGCTTGCCGCGCAGGTCGAGCACGTGCGGCAAACCGTCGAGATGCACGTCGGCATGCGGCCGGTCGATGTCGTCGGCCATTCGGTCGGCGGCGCGATCGCGATGCTGTTCGCGCATGCGCACCCCGAACGCGTGCGGCGCATCGTCAACGTCGAAGGCAATTTCACGCTCGACGATGCGTTCTGGTCCGCATCGGTCGGGCGCATGACGCCCGACGAAGCCGACGCGATGCTCGACGGCCTGCGCGCGGCGCCGCTCGACTGGCTGCGCGGCGCGATCGACGCACCGTCGCCGAGTCAGCTCGACGACGCACGCCGCTGGCTCGCGCATCAGCCGGCATCGACGCTGCGCGCGATGGGCCGCTCGGTGGTCGAGACGACCGGCGACGCGGGTTACCTGCCGGCGCTCGCGCAAGTGTTCGAGCGTCATCCGGTCTGGCTGATCGCCGGCGAACGCTCGCGCGCGGGCTGGCACGTGCCCGAATACGCGCTCGCCCGCTGCGCCGGCTTCGACACGATCGCCGGCTGCGGCCACCTGATCGCGGCCGAGCGGCCCGATGCGTTGCGCGCCGCCCTCGCGCGCATCGTATGCAAGCCGGCCGCCTGACAACCCGTAGGATTCACCGAAATATGGTTGAAAGGCGCGGTTGCTAGAGTCGTCGCAACAGGGTTTTCCCGGCATCCGGCCGGACTGGGTCGACACATGCAAGGATCGATGCGCCTGGCACGTACCTTCTGGCTGCTTCTGCTGCTCGCCGTCACGCCCCCTGCGTTCGCATTCCATGCGCGGGTCGTCGCGATCCCGAGCGCCGCGATGAGCGAGACGCTCAAGGCCACCATCGTGCTGCCCGACGATTACGCGCGCGACAACCACGGCGAACGCTACCCCGTCGTGTATCTGCTGCACGGCTCGGGCGGCGACCATACCGACTGGACGTCGAACACGCACATCGCCGCGCTGGCCGACCGCTACCGCGTGATCCTCGTGATGCCCGACGGCGGACATGAAAGCTGGTACATCGACAGCCCGTTCGATTCGGGCAGCCGCTACGAGACCTTCATCGGCGACGAAGTCGTGTCCTACGTCGACCTGCATTTCCGCACGATCGCGACCCAGCACGCGCGCGCGATCACCGGGCTCAGCATGGGCGGCTTCGGCGCGCTGCGCATCGCGCTCGACCGCCCCGACACCTTCGGCGCGGTCGGCAGCATCAGCGGCGCGGTCGATCCGCGCTGCTGCACGGAGGAGCCGGGGATCGCCCACGTGTTCGGCGATCCCGACCGCCATCCGTCGTTCTGGAACCGCAACGTGATCGTCGAAAGCGCGCGGTCATTCGTGCGCGCGCATCTCGACCTGACGATCGATTGCGGCCGCGACGATGCCTTCGTCGGCTCGAACCGCACGCTGCACGAACGGCTCGTCGCGCTCGGCGTGCCGCACGACTATGCGGAGCGGCCAGGCGGCCATACGTGGGACTACTGGGCGAACGCGATCCGCTATCAGATGCGGTTCTTCGCGACGTCGTTCCAGCATCGCGGCTACGCGTTCGTGCCACGCCCGCCGCGCCGGGCATGACGCGCGCGGGCTGAGGCGCGGCTACCGCCTGAGGCGGCAAAGCCTGACGTCGAAAGTCGAAACGGGATGACGAACCGGCATGCCGCGCAGCGCGCCCGGCAAGAAGATGAACGCGCGTCGCCCGACGCGCGCGGCAAACGAAAGCGGCGAGCCGGTCAGTTGTCGTGCGCGGTGTCCGCGCCGACGACGCGATCGAAGAATTCCTGTGCACGCGCCAGCTCGTCGAGCGCGCGATCGAGACGCGACATCGCGCGTGCGTATTCGGCCGACGAGCCGTCGTCGTCGCTTTCGCCGCGCACCGCGCGAAACGCCTGATCGACGTTGCGCGTCGCTTCGACGAAGCGTTGTGCGGCTCGTGCTTCCGGCGAACAGATGTGGGTCGACATCGACACTCCTCCCTCAGGATTGCAGTGTGAAGCACGCCGACGCTCAGTGTGCGTGGTACGCATGTCGGCGGCGTGAACCACGACCCGTCGCGTGTCGACGCATCGGCCGCCGCACCGCGCGCTTCGTGCCGATTGTCCCTCCGCGCTCGCCGATCCGCTACGGCGAGATTGCAACAAATTCTTGCGCGAACGGCTCCGCGCGTGGCGTCACGCGCGCCCGACGCGCGGATGCGCCAGCCCCGCGAACGCGGCCGCCTCGCCCGGCGACAGGTCGAACAGATCGCCGGTGAGATCGCGCGGATGCTCGGCCGCCGGCCGGTTGCGCAGGCGCGCGACGTGGGTGGGCGGCACATACGCGGCCGCCGTTTCGAGCGGCGGCACGTCGAACAGATCGCGCGTGACGCCGCGCACGGCATCCGTCGGCGAACGGCCGCGCAAGCGCGCGACCAGCTCGACGAAGCGATCGAAATCGCCCGCGCGCGTGGCCTTGTTCACTTCCGCGAGATCGCGCGCCTTCAGCACGCACGGCTGCGCGAGCCGCACGAAATACGGTGCTTCGAGCTCGACCGACAGCGCGAGCGGATAGCTCTTGCCCGTCTGCTCCTTCGCCCGCCCGATGCAGTCGACCACGGCCGCTCCTTGCGCGGCGCCCAGCGGCTTGCCGGTGCTCACGCTGCGCAGGTGGTCGGGAAACACGCGCAACTGCGTGCCGACCGTCAGCGCGGTGGACGACGCGCACACGAGCGCGTAGTGCTGCTCGCGCCGCCGGCCCGACGGCAACGTCGAGCGGCTGGCGATGAACGTATGCGGCGGCAACGGCCGCACCTGGCCGCTTGCGTCGACCCAAGCATTCCACAGCAGCGCGTCCTTGCGCTCGCCCGCGCGCGGACGCGACGCGACCGGCGAAAACAGCGCGAGCAGCGAACCCGTGCGATGCGCGGCGACTTGCGCGCTGCTGCCGAGCGGCTGGTTGATGCCCCACAGAAAACGCCCGCCCCCGAGCCGGCGCTCCCATTCCTTGCGGAGCACGACGGTCGGCAGTTCCTCGCCGGACTCGGTACCGATCTTGGTCCAGCAGAACGTGGGAGGGAGGTGTTTCAGTGTCATCAACTTTCTCGGGATACAGCCTCGCTGGTGACAGCAAGCCCATTCAACAGCCGTAACTGTATAGGTATAATGCATCGCATGGAAGCCCCGGACCAAGATTTTCCCGTTCAAGACCTGTTGCGCCGCCTGCTGGCAGATACACGCTCGTCCAGCGAAATCGCGCGACTTTCCGGGGTCAGCCAGCCCACCGTGTCGCGCCTTCGGCTGTCGAACGGGCGCCGGCTGCGCCGCAGCGCGCCATTCAACAAGCTATGCAGTTTCTACGGTGTCGACACGGAGCCGTCACGCCGCCGGTACAACGACCTGCTGCGCGACGCGATCGTCGACGCGTGGGACGGCTCGGACGAGCACGGGCGCGCGCTGCTGGTCGTGATTCAGGGGCTGAAGGATTTGCAGGCGAAGGCGGATGACGGGTAATGGCGGCGACGGGCCCCGTCATTCATCGAGATTGAACGTGATCGGCACGCGCGCCCGGATCGGCGACGGCGCGCCGTTCTCTACATGCGTGGCGCAGCGGCTCGTGAGCCACGCATCGCGCAGCACCGCATCGAAGCGCGGATAGCCGCTGCCGGCGGCAGCGACACGCGCGGCGACGACGCGGCCTGCCGTCGTCCCGGCCGTGCCCCGTCAACCGTCGCACGTCACGCCGCATTGCGCGAGCGAATTCTCCCTGCTGCGAAAAACCAGCGGCCGTTCGTCGGGCGGCGCGCGCCGGCGCGCGAACTGCACGGCCTGTTCGACCTGGCCGTGATGGGCGGATTTCGCGCACACCGGATCGGCTTCGTTCGGATCGCCGGCCAGCAGGTACGCCTGACACCGGCAACCGCCGTGATCCGCATGCCGCTCGTCGCACGTCCGACACGGCTCGCGCATCCAGTCGTCGCCGCGAAACGCGTTGAACGCGTCGCTGTCGTACCAGATGTCCCGCAGCGAGCGGTCGCGCACGTTCGGCAACGCGAGCCCCGGCAGCGACCGCGCGGCATGGCACGGCAGCGCGGTGCCGTCCGGCGCGACGCCGAGGAACACCGAGCCCCAGCCGTTCATGCAGGCCTTCGGGCGGCGCTCGAAATAGTCGGGCACGACGAACAGGATCTTGCAGCGCTCGCCGATCAGCTTGCGATAGCGGTTGACCGTATCCTCGGCCTCGCGCACCTGCTCGACGGTCGGCATCAACTGGTCGCGATTGAGCATCGCCCAGCCGTAGTACTGCGTGTTCGCGAGTTCCAGGTAATCGGCGCCGAGATCGAGCGCCATCTCGATGATCTGCCCCACGTGCGGCAGGTTGTAGCGATGCAGCACGCAGTTGAGCACCATCGGATAGCCGTGCGCCTTGATCAGCCGCGCCACGTCGCGCTTCAGTTCGAACGTGCGTGTGCTGGTCAGGAAATCGTTCAGCTCGCGCGTCGAATCCTGCAGCGACAACTGGATGTGGTCGAGCCCGGCGGCCTTGAGCCGCTCGATGCGCGCGACGTTCAGCCCGATGCCCGACGTGATCAGATTCGTATAGAAGCCGAGCCCGCGCGCATGCGCGACGAGCGTCTCGAGGTCGCCGCGCTGCAGCGGCTCACCGCCCGAGAAGCCGATCTGCGCGGCGCCGAGCGCGCGCGCGTCGCCGATGACCGTGCGCCACGCGTCGGTGTCGAGTTCCGCGCCGTGCGTCGCGAAGTCGACCGGGTTGTAGCAGAACGCGCAGTGCAGCGGGCAGCGGTACGTGAGTTCCGCGAGCAGCCACAGCGGCGCGGACGGACGGGGGGTGTCGGGCGTCATGTCAGTCCAGCCAGCCGCGCAGTCGCGCATGATCGAGAAAACGGTAGACGTCGGTCGCGAGATCCGACTGCATGAACAGGCGCTCGAGCTCGCCGATGATGTCGTCCAGTTCGCGCGTGCCGTCGCAGCGCGCGAGAATCTCGCCCGCGCTCGGGTTGAGCTTGACCATGCCCTCCGGATAGAGCAGCACGTACGCATCCTGGGCCGCCTCCCATTGCAGGCGGTACATGCCCCTGAGGCAGGGGCGCAGCGGCACGCCGCTGGCGGCTTCGATCGCGTTCATCACGGGTAGGCCTTTTCGACGGCGTCGAGCATCGACCACAGGATGTCGAGCTTGAATTGCAGAATGCCGAGCGCGCGCTGCTGCGCGTCCGGTGTCGTGAAATGCGCGAGCGTGACCGCGAGCCCATGCTCGACGTCGCGCTGCGCGAGCGGCACGCGGCTGCGGAAGTAATGCAGCCCGGCCGGCTCGATCCACGGGTAATGCGACGGCCAGCCGGCGAGCCGGTCGAGATGGATCTGCGGCGCGAACATCTCGGTCAGCGACGAGCACACGGCTTCCTGCCACGGCGCGCGCCGCGCGAAGTTCACGTACGCGTCCACCGCGAAACGCACGCCGGGCAGCACGTGTTCGAGCGACCACAGTTCGTCGCGCGTCAGGCCGCACGCTTCGCCGAGCCGCACCCACGCCTCGATGCCGCCTGCGTTGTCGCCCTGCCCGTCGTGGTCGATCAGCCGCTGGATCCAGCGGCGCCGCGTGTCGCGATCGGGACAGTTCGACAGGATCGCCGCATCCTTGAGCGGAATGCAGATCTGGTAGTAGAAGCGGTTCGCGACCCAGCCGCGGATCTGCGCGGGCGAACAGGCGCCGCTGTTGAGCCGCCGGTTGAACGGATGATGGATGTGATAGCGCGATTCGAGCGCACGCAGGCGCGCCTCGAATTCGGTCGCGGTCCAGGGCGTCGCGTGCAACGCCGTAGCGGGGATCGGTGCGTTCATCGTCAGACCTGGAATTGCATGCCGTCGTGCGCGACGTCGATGCCGTGCGCGCGCAGGTGCGCGTGCTCGACGGAATGCGGATCGAGAATCGGGTTCGTGTTGTTGATGTGCGTGAGCACCTTGCGCGTTCGCGCAGGCAGCGTGTCGAGCCAGTCGATCATGCCGGGCTGCCCGTGTTCCGCGCACTGCGCGAGATGCCCCATGTCGGCCGCATGCTTGTGCGACAGGCCGAGATCGATCATCTCGGTCCCGGTCCAGAACGTGCCGTCCACCAGCACGAGATCGGCGCCGTCCATGGCCGCGCGTACCTCGTCGGTGACCGACGCGAGCCCCGGCGCATAGAACGCGCGCCGCCCGCTCGCGACGTCCTCGATCGACAGCGCGATGTTGTCGCCGGGTGCGGCCGACGCACGCCGCGGCGAATAAGGCGGCGGCTTGCTGTCGACCGCGATCGCGGTGAACCGGATCCCGCTCGCCGCCGGCACCGCGAACGGCTCGCCGGGCGCGATCGTATGCGCGGCGACGCCGCAGTAATGGCCGAGCAGCGGCACGAGCGGCAAGCCGGTCGACAGGTCGTCGAGCACCGGCGCGCTCGCGTAGAGCGGCAGCGGCGTCGAGCGCTCGCGCAGCATCAGCAGGCCCGTCACGTGATCGATCTGCGCGTCGCACAGCACGACGGCGGCGATGCCGCTGTCGCGGATCGCGCGTGCCGGTTGCAGGTCCGGGTCCGCGCGCAACTGGGAAAGAATGTCGGGCGACGCATTGACGAGGACCCAGTCGATGCCGTCGTCGCTGACCGCGATCGACGACTGCGTGCGCGGCAGCACGTGGCCGCTTCCGCTGCGTGCACGGCGGCAGTTCGCGCAATTGCAGTTCCATTGCGGCAGCCCGCCGCCGGCTCCCGAGCCGAGTATCTTGATCTTCATGGGCGTCAGCTCCCGAGGCCGCCCGCGCCGACCACGGCGAAACGGGCGGCACGCACGGCGATCAGCGGTTGGCGATGTACATCGTGATTTCGAAGCCGAAGCGCAGGTCGGTGTAAGACGGTGTCGTCCACTGCATGGTGTGTCTCCTGTTGAGTTGATGAGTTGATGTGTTGCCGGATGAATCGAACGACCGCGGCAATCGAGCGGTCGGTTCCTCTTCAGCAAGGAGCGTGCCGAAGCGGTATTTCGGCGGCGCCGCGGCGGTAGACGGCCGTCTTCCGGGCATCGGCGCGGAAACCTTACGAATCGCCGACACGATTCGCGCGAATGCGGTCCGCCACCCCGGCGACGCGATGTCCGCGAGTGGTGACAGGTGTTGAATCGTTGAACACCGGTGTTGCAACTTGACACACCGGCTGTGACAGGTCGCGCACGGCGCGACGGCCGCGCGTCAGCTCTCTTCCGACGGATGGCGTCCCGCGTCGGCGGCCGGCATCTTCCGGTAGATCGTGTTGCGCGACACGCCGAGCGCGCGCGCCGCGGCGGACACGTTGCCGCCATGACGCGCGAGCGCGGCGGCGATCGCGGACGCGGCGACGTCCTGCAGGCGCGCGTCGGCGAGCGGCAACGCGTCCGCGACGCCAGGCCCGGCGCTCGCCGCGGCAAGCGAATCGGGCGCCGCCTGCACGGGCTGCGCATCGCCGCGCCGCAGGTCGTCGAAGAAATCGTCCGGCAGGTGCTCGCGGCGGATTTCGCCGTCGTCGTCGACCATCGCGGCCGCCGTGCGCAGCAGGTTGCCGAGCTGGCGGAAGTTGCCCGGCCACGTGCAGCGCACGAACAACTCCATCACGTCCGGCGCGACCGACAGCGGCGGCCGGCCCGGGCCCGCGAACGCTTCCCGCTGCAGCATCTTCTGCACGACGACCGCGAGATCGGTGCGGTCGCGCAACGGCGGCAGGCGCACCACGAGGCCGTTCAGCCGGTAGTAGAGATCCTCGCGAAAACGGTTCTGCGCGATCATGTCGCGCAAATCGCGGTGCGTCGCGCAGATGATCGCGATGTCCACGGCGATCGTCTTCGTCGACCCGAGCGGGTTGACGAGGCGCTCCTGCAGCACGCGCAGCAGCCGCACCTGCAGCGGATACGGCATGTCGCCGATCTCGTCGAGGAACAGCGTGCCGCCGTTCGCCTGCAGCAGCTTGCCGATCGCGCCCTTGCGGCGCGCGCCGGTGAACGCGCCTTCCTCGTAACCGAACAGCTCGGACTCGATCAGCGTCTCCGGAATCGATGCGCAATTGACCGCGACGAACGGCGCGTCGCGCCGCGGCGAGTCGTTGTGGATCGCCTGCGCGAGCAGCTCCTTGCCGGTGCCGGTCTCGCCGGTGATCAGGATCGGGATGTCCTTGCCGATCACCTTGCGCACCTTCGCGATCACGCACGCGACCTGCGCATCGCCGGTGTCGAGATAGTTGAGCCGCGACAGGCCGGCCGACGTGCCCGCCGCCGGCGCGGGCACCGCGTTCGCGCGCGCGGCCGGCGCCGCCGCGTCGTGCACGTCGGTCGGCCGGCTGCCTTCGGCGAGCGTCGCGCGGCGAAAGTGCACGCGCGCGCAGACCACCGCGCCGTTGCCGAGATTCAGCATCAGGTGCCGGTCGGTGCTCGCGCGCATGCGGTCGATCAGCTGCGCGCTGGTGACGTCGAACAGCGACGACAGCGTGTGCGCGCGCAGCGCGGCGAGCGGCATGCCGAGCTGGAACTGCGCGCTGCGATTGGCCGACAGGAAGCGGCCGTCGGCCGTGAACGCGACGATCCCCTCCATCAGCGTGCCGAGGAACTCCGGGCGGCCATGGAACGACACCTGCAGCGTTTCCTGAAAGGTCGTCGTAAACAGATGATTCTCGATCATCTGCACCGACATCTTCGCGAGCGCCATCGTGTGCTGGTGATAGCTGCGGTGGTCGCCCGTCACGTCGAGCACGCCGATCGCGTCGCCGTACGGATCGAGGATCGGCACGCTCGAACAGGTCAGGAAGCGGTTCGCGGCCAGGAAGTGCTGGTCGCCGTGGACGACCATCGGACACAGCTCGGCCAGCGCCGTGCCGATCGCGTTGGTGCCCTGGCGACTCTCCGCCCAGTTCGCGCCGGGACGCAGCGCGACCTTCTCCGCGCGGCGCAGGAAATCGTCGTCGCCGATCGAATGCAGGATCAGCCCTTCCGCATCGGTCAGCACGATCATGCTCTGCGTGTTGACGATCTGCTCATGCAGCGTCTCCATCACCGGCATCGCGTGCACGCACAGCACCCGGCTCTGCTCGCGCTTGAGCACCAGTGCCGCGTTCGACAGCACGTCGTAGTCGGGCCGTGCCGATACCTGCAGGCCGAACGTCTCCGAGCGCTCGTGGGCCTTCTGGATCGACGGCGCGGGCCAGCCAGCGGGATGCGCGGCCCGTGATCCGGCCGCCTGCTCTACGTCATCGCGCATTGTCTCCTCCGGGGGATCCTTCCGGTCAACTGCCGGACTCTTTGCCGTCGTTGCAAGCAAGCATCGGGCCACACCGGCGCCGCGGCATACATTGAAAGCTCGATGTAATGAATCGTCCGGGCAGAGCGTGTCGCGTCGCGCGACGGCCAGGCCTTCGTGATACCGTGATTTCCCGACGCGTGACTACCCGTGCGAATCCGGATCTTCGCGGCTGACGCGTTTCTGGCTCGCTTCTCGCTTTGTCGCAGGGCAAGCCCGGCCACCGCCACGCCGCCGATGACTCCCCCCTCTCGTACCCTATCGACATGACGCGTCGCCCGACTCGATCCACGCCATCGCCCGCGCCGCGGGCCTTGCCCGATACCCCAGCGTCATCGGCCACGCCCGCGCGCCGGCACCTGCACCGCGACGCGCAATCGATCGCCTTCGCCGTGGCCGGCGCCGCGCAGGGCCACCCGGTCGTCGTGCTGCACGGCGGCCCCGGCAGCGGCAGCCAGGCCGGCATCCTGCGGCTGTTCGACCTCAGCCGCTTGCGCGTCGTGCTCGTCGACCAGCGCGGCGCGGGTGCGTCGGGGCCGCGCGGCGGCACGCGCCACAACACCACCGCCCGGCTGATCGCGGATCTGGAGGCGGTGCGCGAGCAGCTCGGCATTGCACGCTGGGGAGTCGTCGGCGGATCGTGGGGCGCGGCGCTCGCGCTCGCATATGCGGGCACGCATCCGGCGCGGGTCTCGGGCGTCGTGCTGCGCGGCCTGTTCCTGACGTCGCGACGCGAAATCCGCGGACTCTTCATGACGTCCCGCACGCGTGCGCCGCGCGAGTGGCGGCGCCTGCATGCAGCGGCCGGCGGCGGCCGGCCGGATCGCCTGCTGTCGCGCTGCGCTGCCGGGCTGCGCCCGGGCGCGAACACAGCCCGCCAGCGCGCAGTGGCGCTCGCGTGGCACGCATACGAAAGCGCGATCCTCGCATCAGTGCGAACGCGCCGCTCGCCCGCCCGCACGATCCGTTCGAACCAGACCGTCGGCCGTCTGATCGACAAATACCGGGTTCAAGCGCACTACCTGCAACATGACTGCTGGCTGGGCGAGCGCCGCGTGCTCGCGCTCGCGCGACGCGCCGCGCAAGCCGGCGTGCCGCTGTTCGCCGCGCACGGGAGGCACGATCCCGTGTGCCCGGTCGGCAACGTCGAACGTCTCGCGCGGGCCACACCCGAAGCGGAAATCGAACGCGTGCAGGCCGGGCATCTGGCAAGCGACCCGGCATTGGCGCGCAGCGTCGCACGCGCCGTCAATGCGATGTTCGCGACGGTGCCGCTCACGTGACGGCCCCGCGCCCGTTCGTGTCATGACGCGACGACACACGCAAGCGCGCCACACGCGATCGCGCGCCGCTCAATCCCACGCGTAGCGCACGCCGACCCACGCGCCGCGCGGCGCACCCGGCCCGACGAACTGTTCGTTCACCGGACGGGCGCCGTCGAATGTATGGTTCGGCCCGTTGAAGAAATTCTGGCCGAGTGCGCCGAAGCTCGCGTAGCGCTTGTCGAGCAGGTTCGTCACGCTCGCGAACACCTCGAACCGCTTCGTGATCCGGTAACGCATGTCGAGATCGACCAGCACGTAGCCGGCAAGCCGGCCGTTCACGTCCCCGTTGTTCTCGTCGCCGCGTGCATACACGCCGCCGCGCCAGGTCACGTTCGCGCCGATGTCCCACGCGGGCGTCGCCGCGTAGTCGAGCCGCAGTTTCACCGTATGCGCGGGAATGCCGGGGATGCGATCGCCCGGCTTGACCGTCACGTTGCCGTTCGCGTCGGCCGTCGAATTCGCCGGGCTGTGTTCGGTCCACGACGATCGGTAGGTTGCGTCGACATAGCTGTACGACAGCCCGACACCGAGCGGGCCGACCCGCGTGCGGCCGGCGAGCTCGATACCCTGCCGCCGCGTATCGCCGACGTTGCGGAAGTAGCCCTGTGCGCTGGCCGGGCTGCTGATGAACTGGATATCGTCGGTCAGCGTCGTGCGGTAGGCTGCGGCGCTCCAGGTCGTCGCCGCGCCGATGCGGCCGCGCATGCCGGCCTCGAACGTCTTCGAGATCACCGGCTCGAGCGGCGGGTCGGCGATGAAGTCGTTCGGCAGCGAGCACGGCGCGGCCGGGTCCGCGCACGCGAGCTCGATCGCGGTCGGCGAACGCATGCCTTCGTTGTACGTCGCATAGGCGGTCAAGCCCGGCACCGGGTTCCAGTTGAGTCCGACAGCCGGGTTGAAGCGCGAGAACACATGGCTGCCGTCGAGCAGCGGCTGCACGCCGCTCTCGTCGCCGATCCGCGCTTTCGACCAGTCGTAGCGGCCCGACAGCGTCAGCGTCCAGTGCGGCGTCAGCGACAGCGCATCGCTCAGGTACACACCGACGTTCGCATTGCGCGTCTTCGCGCTGGTCTGCGGAACGAAATCGCCGATGCCGATCGCCGCGCGCGCATCGGTAAACGATGCGTCCTGCGACGACGCGACGTAGCTCGAATTCGCGACATCGGCCGAGACGCCCGCGACCAGCCGGTTCGCCATCCCGCCCAGCTTGCCGAGCAGCGTGAGTTGCACGCTGCCGCCGTAGCTGTCGGTGACGATCGTCGATTGCGCATTGCTGCCCTGCACCGTATCGATCGCGCCGTCCTCGTCCACCGATCCGTAATCCGTATTGTTGTTGCTGCTCGTGTTGGTGTTGCGCAGGTGCCGGTAGTACGCGTTGCCGCTCAGCTCGACGTGCTCGCCGAAAAATCGCTCGCCCGACAGTGTCAGGTAGCCGGCGCTGTTGCGGTTACGGTCCGGATACGTATACGCCTGCTTCCGGTTGTCGAGGAACGAGCGCGGGATCGTCTGGGTGCCGGACAGCGTGTTGTCCGCGCCGCCCGCGGCAATCGACAGCGTCGTGTCCGCATCGGTGTAGCGCAGCTTGCCGAACGCCTGCCGCACGCGGCTCGCGTTATGGTCGGCCCAGCCGCCGTCGTTCGCGACGTTCGCGGTCGCGTAGTAGTCGAGGTTCGAGCCGATCGTGCCGCCCTGCTCGACGCTGGCGGTCTTGCGGCCCCATGAGCCGCCCGACACCTCCGCTTCGCCGCCCGGGTTCGACCTGCCGTTCTTCGTCGTGATCGCGAGCGCACCGCCGAGCGTGTTGAGCCCGTACACCGGGTTCGAGCCCGGAATCAGCTGCACGCGGTCGATCGCCTGCATGGGCAGGATGTCCCAGTTCACGACGTCGCCGAACGGCTCGTTCACGCGCACGCCGTCGACGAACACCGACAACCCCTGCGGCGTGCCGAGCAGCGGCGACGCGGCGAAGCCGCGATAGTTGACGTCCGCCTGATACGGGTTGCCCTGTGCGTCCGAGATCGTCACGCTCGGCAGGTTCGCGGCGAAGAAATCGGCGAGCGTCGCGCGGTGCTGCGCGTCGAGTTCCGCCGCGCGCACCGTCTGCACGTTCGCCGGCACCTTCGACAGCGGCGTGCCGATCCCGGGCAGCGGCGTCGTGCCGACGACGACCACCGCGGGCAGCACGACGGCCGGCGGCTCGGCCGGCGCAATCGTGCCGCCGTCCGCCGGCTGCTGCGCGCGCACGCTGCCGGGCGGCAAACCGAACAGCGCCAACGTGCCAACGGTCACGCCAACGCATCGCGCACGCCGGCCATGCCGCATCGCGCCGTACCACCCGGCGGCCTTTGGTCTCCTGATCATTCCGTTGTCTCCGCACTTTTATTCCGCCGGCGCGTGCGATGCACCGCACGGCGACGGGTTGTCGCGAAGCCGGCGTGCGAGAACCGTGCCAGCACCGCGAGCATGAACGGTGCACGCCGCGCCGCGCATCACTCGGGTACGCGATGCGCGCGACCGGCGCGCCGCTGTCCGGCCGACTGCGCCACCTGTCATGTTTGGCAACACTTCACGCGCGACGGTGTACCTGAATGCAACACCTGCGTCGACGTCGCCGCGCACGCCGTCGCTCGACGCATCGCCTGCGATGCGCCGGTGTGCCGCACCGTACCGGCTTCCGGCCGCGATGGCATGCGACTTGCGTAACGGGCAGGGCACTCGGCCCGGAAACCCCAACCGTGCCGGCGCGACGCAACGTTCGCGGCGGTGCGACCACAATGACCCAGGAGACAACCATGAAGAAACTCTCGGCTTCAGCGAGCCGGCTGGCGACGATCGGAATCGCGGTGGCGGCCGCCGTCGCGCTGACCCCCGGCCTCGTCGAAGCGGCCGCGGACTACCCGGCCGTGACCTACCAGCGCCTGACCGATGCACACGGCGACCCGGGCTGGCTGACCTACTACCGCACCTACGACGGCCGCTCGCATTCTCCGCTCAAGCAGATCGACGCGTCGAACGCGAAGGATCTCAAGCAGGTGTGGGCGTACAAGTTCCCCGCCGACCTGAAGCAGGGCTTCGAGGCCACGCCGATCGTCAACGGCAACTATCTGTTCGTGACGACGCCGAAGGACAACGTCTACGCATTCGATGCGAAGACCGGCAAGCAGTTGTGGAAATACGAGCCGAAGCTCGGCGCGGCCTCGTTCAAGACCGCGTGCTGCGACGTCGTCAACCGCGGCGTCGCGCTGTACGGCAAGAACGTCTACATCGCGATGCTGAACGGCGAAGTCGCGGCGCTCGACGCGCAGACCGGCAATCTCGTGTGGAAGAAGCAGATGTTCGAGCCGGGCCTCGGCTACGCGTTCTCGCTCGCGCCGCTCGCGATCGACGGCGCGATCATCGTCGGCACGTCCGGCGGCGAATACGGGATTCGCGGCTACATCGCCGCGCTGAATCCGGAGGACGGCTCGCAGGTCTGGAAACGCTACACGATCCCCGCCGCCGGCGAAAAGGGCGCGGAAACCTGGCCCGACGGCATGCAGAGCCATGGCGGCGGCGCCGCATGGCTCACGGGCACGTACGACGCCGCGTCGCGCACGCTGTACTGGGGGGTCGGCAACCCCGGCCCGTGGCTCGCGGCGCTGCGCCCGGGCGACAACCTGTATTCCGACTCGCTGCTCGCGCTCGATGCGAAGAGCGGCAACCTGAAGTGGCACTACCAGTACACGAACAACGACACGTGGGACTACGACGGCGTGAACGCGGCCGTCCTCGCGGACATCAAGTACAAGGGCAAGGACTACGACGCGATCATCCACGCCGACCGCAACGGCTTCTTCCACGCGATCGACCGCACGACCGGCAAGCTGATCTACGCGACGCCGTTCGTGAAGGCATTGTCGGTCACCGGCTACACGGAAGACGGCAAGCCGATCCAGGACGCGTCGAAGTTCCCGAAGGCCGGCACGACGATCGAGACGTGCCCGAGCTTCCTCGGCGGCAAGAACTGGTGGTCGATCTCGTACGACCAGGAACGCAACATCGCGGTCGTGCCGGCGCTGCATGCGTGCATGAGCCTGACCGGCAAGTCGGTCAGCTACATGGAAGGCCTGCCGTACCTCGGCGAAGGCTTCGAGATCAAGCCCGAACCGGGCAGCGAAGGCTACGGCGAGCTGACGGCCATCGACGTGAACACCGGCAAGAAGCTGTGGAGCCACTGGTCGAAGAAACCGTGGAACGGCGGCGTCGCGACCACCGCGAGCGGTCTCGCGTTCAGCGGCTCGCTCGACGGCCACCTGTACGCGTTCGACACGGCGACCGGCAAGGTGCTGTGGGAAAGCCCGCAACTGGCGAGCGGCATCATTTCGCAGCCGTCGGTGTACGAGGTCGACGGCAAGGAGTATGTCGCGGTGCTCGCCGGCTACGGCGGCGCGAACCCGATCTGGGGCGGCCCGATGGCCGACATCGCGAAGGACGTTCCGCGCGGCGGCACGCTCTACGTGTTCGCGCTGAACTGACCCGGCGCCACGCCCGAGTCGCGCCCGCATGCGCCCGATGCGGGCGCGACGCCCCACCCGCTTCAACCGGAAACACGACCATGAATACTCGTCTCACTTCCGTTGCCGTCGCCAGTCTGCTCGCCGTGGGCGTGGCGCTGACACCGGCAACCGCATCGGCCGGCGTGCGCATCTGCACGCTGCCTGGCAGCCCGACCACCACGCTCGATCGCGCCGTCGCGCGCGAAGTGTTCCGCACCGCGGGCATCGCCGCGACCTTCAACACACGTGGCGTCGACGACAACGGCGACGACGACGGCATCTCCGCCAGCGAACTGACGAAATCGCTCGAACGCGACTGCGACGTGATCGCCGGCTTCCCGCGTTCGGCCATCGCCGATGCGTCGGGATCGAAGATGACGTTCTCGCGGGGCTATCTGCGCTCCGGCTACGTCAGCGTGTCGCTGCGCGATGCGCCCGCGCCGTCCGGCGCGAAGGAAACGATCGCGGCCACCTACGGCAGCCCGTCGCAGCTGATCGCCGCGCAGCAGACGAATGCCCGCTTCGATCTCGAGAACACGAGCGAGAAAACGATCGGCGCGCTCGCCGCGGGCCGCGCGCAACGCGCGATCGTCTGGTATCCGAGCGTCGTCGCGTACGAGCGTGCGCATCCGAAACAACGGTTCCAGGTGGCGGCGACGTCGTCGCCGTACTCCGACTGGCAACTGTCGTTCGCGTTCGGGCCGGGCAAGGACGCGCTGCAAAAGCGCATCGACGCCACGCTGTCGCAACTGAGCGGCAACGGCCGCCTCGCGTCGCTCACGCGCGGCTGGACGCTACCCGACGGCATCGCGCAAGCCGCCGCCTCGCGCGTGCCCGGCCGGTTTCTCGACGGCGCGATCGCGTCCGCGCAGCGGCCCGGCTTCATCAAGGTGTCGACGAGCGAAGGCAGCGGCGTCCCGTCGTTCGACCAGGCTCAGGTCCAGCACGGCAAGAAGCTCTACGGCGATGCGTGCGCGAAATGCCACGGCGACCAGCTCGAGGGCAATACCGCACCCGCGCTGAGCGGGGAATCGTTCGCGCCCGAAGGCAAGTCGCACATCACGGTCGGCGGCATCTTCCTGTACATGTCGAGCAACATGCCGGCCGATCGCCCCGGCAAGATGACCGCACAGGAATACGAGGATCTGATGGCGTTCCTGCTTTATTCGAACGGCTACGACGCGTCGAAGAGCAAGCTGACCGCCGAGATCGCCAACGCGTCGAAGGCGCCGCTGATCGCCGGACCGCGCAAGTAACCGCTCCACCCGCTTTCGTTTCGATCGACCGCCGCGCCGGGCAACATGCCCGGCGCGCGGGCCGGGCTTTTTCGTTCATTTCATTCAGGACCGCATCATGATCTCCCGTCATCGCAGAACCTTCTTCGTGCAGGCCGCCGGCCTGTGCGCCGCGCTCGCGGCCGGCACGCGCGCATTCGCCGCCGCTCCGCCCGTCGACGAAAACGACGCGACGGCGAAGACGCTCGGCTACCGCGCCAAGGCGACGACCGTCGACGCCGGCAAGTTCCCGAAGTACCAGGCCGGCCAGACGTGTGCGAACTGCCGCTTCTACAAGGCCGCCGCGGGCGAATCCTCGGGGACGTGCCCGATGTTCGCGGGCAAGACGGTTGCCGCGGAAGGCTGGTGCAACGTCTATGCCAAGCTCGCTTGACGCCGGGCCCGCTCGCGAACGCGACGGCGCGCCGTCGCCGTGTCGCGGCGCCCACGCCGACCGCGCCGCGCATCTGCATGCGCTGATCGCGCTGGGCATCGATCGCGGCTACGTGACGCACGGCGAAATCGCCGATGCGTTGCCCGACGACGCGACCGACGGCGCGGATGTGGACGCCGCCGCGTCGATGCTGCGCGAGCTCGGCATCGACGTACGCGAGCATGCCGGCGCGCACACCGCATGGACGCTCGACCGTCATTTCGCGCAAGTGACGGAAGTCGCGTCGCCGCTCGCCGACGCATCGACGCCGCTCGTGGCCGACGATCTGCTCGCGGGCCGGACCAACGACCCGATCCGGCTCTATCTGCGGGAAATGAGCGCGACGCCGCTGCTCGAACGCGACGAAGAGATCGCGCTCGCGGTTCGTCTCGAAAGCGGCCGCGCGGCATGCATCGACGCGTTGAGCCGCGATCCGGCGGCACTCGCCGCCGTCGCGGCGATCGCGGACGACATCCGCGCCGGCAAGGTGGCGGCGTCGGTTTACGTGACGGGGTTTGCCGGCGATGCCGAATCGGCCGCAAGTGCGCCGACGACGTTACCCGACGATCCACGCATGGCCTCACCCGCGCCCGACGACGACGCAGGCGTTGCCCTCGACAGCCCCGCATGGCGCGATACGGTCGTCGAAGCACTCGAACGCGCCGGTGCACCGGCATCGGCGATGCAGCACGCATTGCACGCGGACGGCTTCGCGTCCACCGCTTACCGGGCGCGGCTGCGCGAGGCGGCCGCGTCGACCGGCCGCATCCGCTTCACCTCGCGCGCGATCGAGCGTATCAGGCAAGCGAACGGCGAGCGCGCGACTCAGGCGCGCACGCTCGAAAAACGGCTCGTCGACACGCTGGTCGCCACGGGCATCCCGCTCGATGCCGCGCGCCACGAACTCTTCGCGCCGTGCGACGACGTACGCGCATGGCTGCACACATGCAGCGCCGCGCATCCCGACTGCGCCGCCACCCTAGCCCGCCACGCACCGGCGCTGATCGACGCGCGCGGCGCGCTCGCTCGCCTCGCGGCGCAGTCTCCGTTGCCGCTCGACATCGCGATCGCGCTCGACGCGCGGCTCTCGCGGATCGAGCGCGCGATGCAGCCCGCGAGAACGAAGCTGTTCCAGAGCAATCTGCGGCTCGTCGTGTCGGTCGCCAAACGCTATGCCGACCGCGGCCTGCCGTTCGCCGATCTGATCCAGGAAGGCAATATCGGCCTGATGAAGGCCGTCGATCGCTACGATCACCGGCGCGGCTTCAAATTCTCGACGTATGCGACGTGGTGGATCCGGCAGGCGATCACGCATGCGCTCGCCGATCTGGGGCGCACGATCCGCGTGCCCGCACATACGGTCGATTCGCTCAACAAGCTGTCACGGCTCGCGCGCATCCATCGGCAACGGACCGGCGACGTCGCCGACGCACGAGCGCTCTCCACGCAGATGCGGCTGCCGGTCGACAAGGTGCGCGAGCTGATGAGCATCGTGCGCGAGCCGATCTCCGCCGACCTGCCGGTTTCGCCCGATCACGACCTCACGTTGTGCGACGTCACGATCGACGCCGTCGCGCCGACGCCGGAAGAAGCCGCGAGCGCCGGTCAGTTGCGCGCGGCGGTTGCCGAGCTGATCGACAGCCTGCCGGTACGCGAAGCGTGGATTCTGCGCCTGCGGTACGGCATCGACGTCGACAACGAGTATTCGCTGCGCGAGATCGGCCGGCAACTGAACCTGTCGGCCGAGCGCGTTCGTCAGCTCGAGGTATCGGCGCTCGAACGCATCCGGCAATTCAGGCACGCACCGGCACTTCGCTCGTTGCTCGCCTGACGCGGCGGTGCCGGACGATCACCCGCCGGCTCGCCTCAACTGCTCAGGACTGCAACACGACCTGCTGCATTTCTGAACGCCGCGCCGCATCGCGCTACCGTCCGCGATGCCGCCGCTTAGCCGGGAGCGGGCGCGACACGCCGGACTGTCGCGGCTTGCGCCGCATGCCCCCATCCGTCACGCGACTGGCACGCATGTTGCGTTTTCCCGAGCGCCGTCAGGAATCACATGAACGCATGGAGACACGCTTGTCCAAGATCGAATCGGTTCTTCACGAAACCCGTCAGTTCGCGCCGCCCGCGGCGCTCGAGAAGACGGCGACCATTTCCGGCATGCCGGCCTATCGCGCGCTCGTCGCCGAGGCCGAGCAGGATTACGAAGGCTTCTGGGCGCGTCTCGCGCGCGAAGGCCTCACGTGGCACAAGCCGTTCACGAAGGTGCTCGACGA
>NZ_JACCQA010000132.1:0-259 GCF_015712215.1 Burkholderia sp. 9779_493 | reverse complement strand
CAGACAATGGTGGGTCTGGTTGGATTCGAACCAACGACCCCCGCCTTATCAAGACGGTGCTCTAACCGACTGAGCTACAGACCCCTGAGTCTGTCTTTAATTTACAGCCGATAAGCGTGAGCGCTCAACTTGTGCGAGATAGCTCTGGAAAGGAGGTGATCCAGCCGCACCTTCCGATACGGCTACCTTGTTACGACTTCACCCCAGTCATGAATCCTACCGTGGTGACCGTCCTCCTTGCGGTTAGACTAGCCACTTC
>NZ_JACCQA010000131.1:0-318 GCF_015712215.1 Burkholderia sp. 9779_493 | reverse complement strand
GCGCCGGCCGTCAGCAGGAAATCTGCGACGCCCTCGCGCAAACGACGCGCGACCTCGCGGCACAGGCATCGACATTCGAACAACGCTCGAACGATCTGCTGACGACGATCCGCGAGTCGCACACCGGCCTGCAATCGCAACTGGCCGCACGCGATGAAGCACGTCTGTCCGCATGGAACGATTCGCTGGCCGCGATGGCCGCGAAGCTGGGCGATGAATGGCAGCGTGCTGGCGTGCACAGCGCCGGCCGTCAGCAGGAAATCTGCGACGCCCTCGCGCAAACGACGCGCGACCTCGCGGCACAGGCATCGACATTCG
>NZ_JACCQA010000130.1:0-378 GCF_015712215.1 Burkholderia sp. 9779_493 | reverse complement strand
GCTCTGTTGTTGGTGCGATCATTTCCGGAGGCAGTACTGATGACGCGACGCCGACATTGAGCGGTACAGCGGAAGCAGGCAGCACGGTGAGCGTGTATGACGGCACGACGTTGCTGGGCACGACGACGGCAGATCCGTCCGGAAACTGGACGTTCACGCCGGCCACGGGTTTGGGAGAGGGCGCGCACTCGATTACGGTGACTGCCACGGACACGGCCGGCAATGTGAGTGTTCCGAGCACGGCCTTCGATCTGACGATCGATACGACGGCTCCGTCAATTCCGACAGTGAACGCGACGGACGGTACGTCGCTGTCGGGTACGGCCGAAGCGGGTGCGACGGTCAACATCGACACGAACGGCGACGGCACGCCGGACG